>NZ_JAFMOT010000154.1:0-59213 GCF_019049695.1 Rahnella perminowiae | reverse complement strand
GTGGGCTCGCCGCCCACGACCTTGATCTACGGCAGTCTGGATGCTAATCCAAGATTCCCCCTGAAATCTTCTTCCCCGTATTCGGTATCGATAAGTTTCCTTTTCCGTAACTCCGGCAACAGGCCGTTGATCAGCAAGTCTTCCTGATCCACCTGCCCGAGGCCATGCAGGGAAATGACATCCAGCACACCGGCGCGGTAGCGTTCTTCGATGGCGTCGGCCAGCTGTTCCGGCGTACCGGCGACAAACCAGTGGCCGGTTTCCTGCGCCTGTATGATCAGTTCGCGCAGCGTCAGCCCCTGCAAGGCAAAACGCTTAAAAATCTCTGCCCGGCCGCGACGGCGGTTTATCTGTTCGACATCCGGTAACAACCGCAGCGGAACGGGCTGATCCAGCGCAAGGTCGCGCAAATCAATGTCACCGCCCAGCATATCCGCCACTTTAAGACGCCCCTGCTGATAATCAATACGCTCGTGTTTTTCGAACAACCGGCGCGCCACATCAGAAGGACCTGAGCCGATGACCGAGTGGAGCGAGTTCATGATGAGCGGCCGGTTTTCATGTCGTCCGAAGGCATCAGCATGATGATGAACGCGCTCCACGAAGGCCCGGGCGTCTTCCAGTGTGGGTTGCGAGGTGTAGATCACCTCCGCGTATTTCGCGCCAAGTTTCAGCCCTTCTTCTGACTGCCCGGCCTGAAACTGTACCGGCCGGTGTTGCGGCGGCGGCGGAACGTTCAGCGGGCCCTGGACGCGGAAAAAATCCCCGTGATGATTGATCGGATGCAGCTTGCGCGGATCTATACTCACCCCGCCGCTTTTGTTGCGCACCACGGCATCCGGCTGATTGGCATCGAACAGCGCGTTAATCACTTCAATAAATTCTGTGGCTCTGGCGTAACGCACTTCAGGCGCAGGCAGCCGGACATCGCCGAAATTCTCTTCGCCGACTGAAGACGTTACTGCGTTCCAGCCCGCACGCCCGCCGCTGACGTGATCAAGCGTGCCGATCAGCCGCGCCAGATTATACGGATGCTGATAGGTGGTGGAAACCGTGGCTATCAGACCGATTTGTGACGTGACCTGACTCAGCGCCGCAAGGGTTATCAGCGGATCCTGACTCCCGGTCAGGCCGGAAAGCCCGTCAGGATCAGCCTGTAATAAATCGGCCGTAAACAGCCCGGTGATTTTTTCTCTTTCTGCGATATTAGCCAGCGTGATGGCACGTGAAATACCCGTCTGGCGGCGGGTATCGTTCGAGGCGTGGATCACGCTTCCTGCCCCAACCAGGGTCTTTAAGCGTCTGCGGGATGTATTCGTCAAGCTGCTCTCCTTTATCTGCACATAACTGCCTGCGTTTAAATTGCCTGCGTTAAAAATAGAGACCGCCGCTGATTACACCACGAAGAAAAAAGCATTTTATTACCCTCAAATGAGATAAGCCGGTATTTCGCCTCTTGGTTAAGCCATAGAAACCCCTTAAGTCATTTATTGTTTCTGAAAAGCAAATATTGTGATTTTACAACTTAGCAACGTGACATTAATAATCCCTCAAGCCGCCCGGAATAAAGCGGCGTTACAGGTTGAGTTTATTTGAATAATTCACGGTTTATCATCTGACGGGAAATGTATGAAATCCTCTGTTCACGTTCGTTCTCTCTCTGCGCTCGCGCTGTTAGTGCTCTCTTCCGGCCAGCCGCTGTATGCAGCTGAACAACCGCAACAAGGTGGCACACTGACGTGGGGCGTGGAAACTGAACCTAATACGCTCAATCCGCAGTTAAACGGCCAGTCAAAAGCCGAGCTGATCCTGCGCGTCGCTTATGAATCACTGTTAGCGCGCAAGCCGGACGGTTCGTATATCCCGTGGCTGGCCACCGGCTATAACGTGTCTGGCGACGGCAAAACCTATACGTTTACCCTGCGCGATGACGTGAAATTCTCCAATGGAGAAAAATTCGATGCCGCCGCCGTCGCCGCAAACTTCCGTCATGCACAAGATCCGGCGTATTGCGCAGGGTCGAGTATTTGTGCGCTGGCCGGGAGAATCGCCAGCGTCGCTACGCCGGATGCACACACCGTCAGCATTACGCTGAAAGATGTTTACAGTCCGTTTCTGTCCTTTGCTGCCGGTCTGAAGCTGATTTCGCCCTCTTCCTGGTCTTCGCCGCAGCTGAAATCCGGAGGCACCGACATCGCGGGTACCGGCCCGTTTATTCTGAAACGCTATGAGAAAGGCCAGCAGATTGAGTATGTGCGTAACCCCGCTTACCACTGGGCATCAGCCAATGCTAAACATCAGGGCGCGGCGTATCTCGAGGGGGTGACTTACCGTTTCCTGCCTGAATCGTCAGTGCGCACCGGCGCTCTGCTTTCCGGCCAGGTGGATGTCATTGAAGGCGTTTCGGGTAACGATGCCGGTGAGTTCAAAGATAATCCTGATTTCTCTTACCAGCACGCACTCAATACCGGCACGCCTTATTCGTTGTTTCTTAATGTGAAATATGGCCCGACACAGGATGTGAATGTCCGTCAGGCGATTTTACAGGGGCTGGATATTTCCCCGATCTTGCAGTCGATTTATCGCGGCGAACGCACCCGCGTCTGGGGCATTACATCACCGGTGGATCCGCTGTATGACGCCAGCCTGAGCGGTAAATACGGCAATAACCCGACCCTCGCCAACCAACTGCTTGATGACGCAGGCTGGAAAACCAGGGGGGCTGACGGTATCCGCACCAAAGACGGCCAGCCCCTGCGCATTGAAATCATTCAGGCACAGGCAACGGTGCGCGATCAGCGTGATGTGCTGTTACAGGCAATACAGGCGCAGGCACGGCAACGCCTGGGCATCGACCTGAAAATTCGTTATGTCGATTCCGGGACCTATACCGAAGTGCGCAAAACCGGTCAGTTTGGCTCGATTGCTAACTCCAATACGGATACCGACGGCATCGATATTGAAAACCACTATTTGCCGGTCGAGGGCGGCGGTTCAATCAACTACAGCCGCACCGATGCGCCGGAAATCATTCCGCTGCTCAAAGGCGCGTCGCTGACGCAGGATAATGCACAGCGCAAAACGTTCTACGGCCAGTTGCAGAATTTCGCGGTGTTGCAGCAGGCACTGGCGATCCCGCTTTACGAGCCGGAAGACCAGATTGCGGCAGCGGCTTACGTCCACGGTGTCGGCTTCAGGCCGTTCAAACAGATGCCGGAAAATGCCTATGACGTCTGGCTGAGCAAGCATTAATCAGAAGTAAGGAGTCAGCACATGTCGGCTGAAACTGCATTTATTTCACCCCGCAGGCCGAAGGCCAAACCGTCATGGGGCGGGCGGATCACCCGGCGGATACTCACCGGCGTGCTGGTACTCTGGGCGGCGGTCACTTTGTCGTTTATCAGCGTTTACCTCGCGCCGGGCGATATTGTCAGTTTACTGATGGGCGAACAGGTGCACACCCCGGCGATTGAGGCGGCGATCCGCGCTGAATGGGGATTGGATCAGCCATTGTATCTGCAATATCTGCATTACCTGTGGCGGGTACTGCACGGCGATTTTGGCCGTTCGTACCTGCTTAATACGGACGTCAGTTCACTGGTGTTATCGCAACTGTGGCCAACGCTGAAACTCACCGCTCTGGCGCTGGTGGTCAGCCTGGTCTTTGCCGTGCTGATGGCGGTCACTACCGCGCACCGTCGCTGGGGACAGCGTATCGCCGGCTGCGTGGAACTGATTCTGGCCTCTACGCCCTCTTTCTGGCTTGGCATCGTGCTGCTGTTTATCTTCAGCTTTACCCTGCGCTGGTTTCCGGTCGCCGGTGACCGCAGTTTTTCGTCACTGGTGTTACCGGCGTTGTCACTCGGGCTGGCACAAGGCGCTGTCGTTTCGCAGGTGCTGCGGCGCGGGCTGGAAGATGCACTCAATGAACCTTTTGTTCTGACGCTGCGCGCCTGGGGTTTGGGTAACACCGTTATCCGTTTACGCCATGCGCTGCGCCATGCCGCGCTGCCAGCCGTCACCCTCACCGGCTGGCTGATCGGCGGTCTGCTCAGCGGTGCGGTGATCACTGAACAGGTGTTTGGCCGTCCGGGTTTGGGCAAAATTACCGTCGATGCCGTGCTGGGTAAAGATTTGCCGGTAGTACTGGCGGTGGCGATTTTTTCGGCACTGGTGTACGTAGTGCTGAGCACACTGGTGGACATTTTGTACCTGTTTATCGATCCGCGCCTGCGCGACGCACCCGCTGCCGGAGAGGAAAATCCATGAGTCAGTTTCTGATGTCCGGGCGCATCACACGCCGCTTTCCCGCCGGCTATTTACTGGCTGCCAGTTTTTTATGTCTGGTGCTGCTGGCGGTGGTCTTCCCCGGTTTGCTGACCCATCACGACCCGTTAAATGCCGATCCGGTCAATGCGCAGCTTCCCCCTTCTGCCGGGCACTGGCTGGGCACCGATCAGCTTGGCCGCGACGTGCTGGCGCGCATTATTTATGGCAGCCGCTATTCCCTGCTGATCAGTCTGGCGGCGATGGCCGTGGCAGTGAGTATTGGCAGCCTGCTCGGCCTGCTGGCAGGCTTGTTTAAAGGACCGGCGGATGAACTGATCAGCCGCGCGGTGGACGTGGTTTCTGCCTTTCCCGATCTGCTGCTGGCGCTGATGCTGATCGCGTTTACCGGCCCCGGCACCACCAATCTTATCTTCGCCCTGGGGGTGGCCTCGGTGCCTCGCTTCACCCGCGTGGTGCGGGCACAGACCTTCGTGGTGATGTCTTCCGGTTATGTCGAACAGGCCCGCACGCTGGGGCTGAAACGTCATGTGCTGGTCTGGCGTCACGTTTTGCCGCACGCCATTGCGCACGTTCCGGCGCTGGCTACGCTCGGGCTGGGCACAGCAATTATCGGCACCGCCGGGCTGAGTTTTCTCGGTATGGGGCCGCAACCGCCGACCGCCGAATGGGGGCTGATGCTGGCCGAAGGCCGTAATTATTTGCGCAATGCCTGGTGGATTGGTGTCTGGCCGGGTGTGGCGATCACCCTGACCGTCATTTCTGTGAATACCCTCGGGCGTCACTGGCAGGCGACTTTTGAAGGAAAACGCCCATGAGCAGCGAACTGTTTATTGATATCCGAAACTTGTCGATTTTCTTTCCGTCTGCGGGTGGTGAGAAAGCGGCGGTCAGCGGGCTGAATCTGCAACTCCGGCGCGGTGAATCCATTGCATTTGTCGGTGAATCCGGTTCGGGGAAAACGGTCACGGCGCGCAGCCTGCTTGGCTTGCAGGATGACAAAGCGCGTATTACTGCGGATCGTTTTATGATCGGCGGCGAAGACATGCTCGGCGCGAGCCAGCGACGCTGGCGTAAAATTCGCGGCAGCCAGATTGGCTATGTATTGCAGGATGCGCTGGTCTCACTCGATCCGCTGCGACAGATTGGACGACAACTTCGCGATGCGCTCACTGCCAGCCGCCAGACCGATCCGAAGACACTCAGTGCACAGGTGATCGCTTCGCTAAAATCGGTGGGATTTCCCGATGCGCAAAACCGCCTCGGTGCCTATCCGCATCAGCTTTCCGGCGGTTTGCGCCAGCGTGTTTTGATTGCCAGCGCGCTGGCCGGAAATCCCTCTTTGCTGATTGCCGATGAACCCACCACTGCCCTGGACATGACAGTGCAAAAGCAGATTTTAGATCTTCTGCAGCAGCGGCGTGACAACGGCCAAAGCCTGCTGCTGATCAGCCACGATTTGGCGGTCGTCGGGCAACTGGCGGACCGCATTCTGGTGATGCATCAGGGGAAAGTGGTCGAAGAAGGCCCCGGTGAAAAACTGCTGACCGCACCGGATCATCCGTATACGCAACAATTGCTGGCGGCGGTTCCAAGCCCGGCAACGCGCGGTTTGCAGCTCTCCGGTCAGCGTGGCGTCCCCCTGCCTGTGCGCAATATCTCAACGCAAAATCCTGTACTGGAAGCCAGTAATCTCAGCAAAGAGTACGCCGGGAAAACGGTGGTCAGTCACGTCAGTCTGCACCTGTTTGCCGGAGAAACGCTGGGTATTGTCGGCGAATCCGGCTCAGGGAAAACCACACTGGCCCGCATGATCCTCGGGCTGACCGAACCGGTTTCCGGCACCATTAACATCCAGGGACACCGCTGGAGCCAGGTTGAGGAAGCGCAGCGCAGGCTGCGACGCCGGGGTATTCAGCTGATTGCACAGGATCCGCTGAGTTCGTTTGACCCGCGCTATAACGTGGAGAAAATCATCGGCGAAAGCCTCGACAATGCAGGCATTTTTGGCGCACAGCGGCGCAACCGCATCCGGCAGTTGCTCGATGAAGTGCAGCTGGGCGACAGTTTTTTGCACCGTTATCCGCGCGAACTTTCCGGCGGCCAGCGTCAGCGCGTGGCGATTGCCCGCGCCTTTGCCCCGAATCCGGCGCTGCTGGTGGCCGATGAGCCGGTGAGTGCGCTGGATGTCTCCGTTCAGGCCCAGGTGCTGGACTTACTGGCAAAAATGCAGGCCGAGCACCGTACCGCGCTGTTATTTATCTCGCACGATTTAGGTGTAGTCCATCATCTGGCTGACCGGGTAATGGTGATGAAAGACGGCAGCGTGGTGGAGCACGGGCAGGTCGATGATGTGTTTCACCGCCCTGCCCATCCGTGGACGCGGCAGCTTATCCACGCGCTGCCGTCGGCGGGTTTAGGTGTGCAAACGGCGGCGACGCCGTAAGGCTTTACCGGCTAACGCAGCAAGCGACGCGCACAGCAGGTAATACATCAGTCCGACAAACAGGAAGATTTCCGCCGGGTAAATTTGCACCCGGTTATTGACCTGCCCGGCCACGGTGGTCAGCTCCGGCACATTCACGATGAACGCCAGCGACGTATCTTTCACCAGCGAAATCAGCAATCCGAGATATGACGGCAACAGGTTCGGCCATGCCTGCGGCAGTAACACGAACAACAGCACCTTGCCGTAGCTCATGCCGGACGCGATCCCCGCTTCGGTTTGCCCGCGCGGCAAGGCTTCCAGACCCGCCAGCGTCGAATGCATCACCGCCGCCGAGGTAAACCAGGCCAGTGCCAGGATCACCGTCAGCGGGCCGGGAATCGATCCGCCAAACACCACCGGCAGCAGGAAATACAGCCAGAAAATCACGAAAATCAGCGGGATCCCGCGGATAAAGGATGCCCAGATGAACAGGATTTTTCGCGTCCGGCCGCCGAAACGCCACGCCAGTGCCGCCATCAGCACCCCGGCCAGTAACGCCAGAACGCCCGCCGATGCCGCCATGATTAATGTGAGCAACACCCCGCCCGGCTCACCGTCGGCCAGTCTTCCCCACAGCAGATAAGTGAAATTATCCTGCAAAACAGACCAGTCAAATTCCATCGCGGGTTTCCTCCGTCATTGCCGCCTGCGGCCTGCGCTGCGGACGTTTCGGACCAAACGCCGTCATCAGCCCGCCGAGGAACAGCCCGAGCGCCAGATACAGCAATGTTCCGACCGCAAACCCTTCGAAGGCGTGTGCGTTATAGCTTTCAATCTGACTGACCTGATACGTCAGTTCCGAAAAACCGATGCCGGTCGCCAGCGAGGAAAGCTTCATCAGATTCAGATACTGACCGGTGACTGGCTGCCAGGCGTTGGTCAGCGCCTGCGGCAAAAGAATGGAAAGCAGCAATGTCTTGCGGCTGAACCCCTGCGAAATCGCCGCTTCAGTCTGGCCTTTGGGCACGGAATTCAGACCCGCCTGCACTTCTTCCACCAGAAACGCCGCCGTGAACAGCGCCAGCCCCCAGGCGGCACACAAAAATTCCGGCGTCAGCCATGAAATGTTGCCCGGAAACGTCGCCCACGGATGATTGTCGCCGATGTAAAAACGCCAGCTTTGCGGCAACGCGCCGTAAGCGGCGAAATACCAGAACAACAGTTGCACCAGCAACGGCGTATTCCTGAAAACAGAAACAAACGCCGCCACTGCGCCGCGGGCAATACGTGACGCGCTCAGACGCAGCGCGATCAGCAGCACTGTCAGTAACGTGGCGATCAGACTGCCCGCAAGGCTGACATACAGCGTGGTAAGAAAGCCGGAGATAATCCACTGCAACGGCTGGCCGCTCAGCACACCCGCCCAGTCAGGATGCCAGATCATCGCCCTGCTCCTGTCTGCGGATGCAGCGGAAACAATACTTTCTGCAAAAACCGCTGCGCACGCGGGTGCTGCGGACGCAGGAAGAAATCTTCCGGCTGTGCCTGTTCAAGAATTTCGCCTCCGTCCATAAAAATCACCCGGTCGGCAATTTCACGGGCGAAGCTCATTTCGTGCGTTACCACGATCATCGTGATGCCGCTTTTCGCCAGCTCCTGCATCACCAGCAATACTTCGCCAATCATTTCCGGATCGAGCGCTGATGTCGGTTCATCAAACAAAATAATGCCCGGATCGGTGACCAGCGCACGGGCAATCGCCACGCGCTGCTGCTGTCCTCCCGAAAGCTCATCAGGATAATGCAGCGCTTTATCCCCCAGCCCGACACGCCCGAGCAATGCCCGTGCTTTTTCGCGTGCCACATTTTTCTTCCAGCCATGCACTTTGATCAGCGCCAGACTGACATTGTCCTCGGCAGTGAGATGCGCATACAGATTGAACTGCTGAAACACGAAACCGATATGTGTGCGCAACTGGCGTAATGCCGCACCTTTGAGGTTTTGCGCCGGCTGATCGTTGATGAGAATTTCACCGCGGGTGACGGATTCAAGCTGGTTTATCAGGCGGATCAGGGTGGATTTGCCGGAACCGGAAGGCCCGCAAACGGCCACCACTTCGCCGCTGTCCACACGCAAATCGACGTTGCGGATCACCTCATGCGGACCAAAAGATTTACTGACCTGACGAAATTCGACGGCGGCGGTTTTAGCGGCCGGTGAATGTGAAAAAACCGCAGGCGATGCTGCGGTTGAGATAGTGTCCTGCTGCATGTGTCTTACCTTGCATAAAACAAATTATTTGGCTTCAATTTTGAACAGTCGCGGCTGAGGAGATTTAGTCTGCGGGCCGAACCAGACGTTATAAATGCTGACCGCCTGGCCATTTTTCTCCAGATTCAGCAGTTCGTCGTTGACCACTTTCAGCAGGCTGGTTTCGCCTTTTTTCACGCCAACGCCAATCTCTTCCTTGCTCAGTAATTCAGGCAGCACTTTATATTTTGCCTTGTCCGGCGCGCCATCCAGCAGACCGGCCAGAATGGTGCTGTCCTGGGTAATCGCCTGCACGTTGCCGTTACGTAAAGCGGAAAGCGCCAGCGGAATATCGTCATAAGACAACACACGGGATTGCGGGAAGCGGTTATGCAACTCCTGCTCGCCGGTGGTGCCTTTCACCGCGCCAATGCGCGCCGTGGCATAGGCATCCAGTTTATCCGGTGAACCCGCAGGCACCAGGAACTGCTGGCCGGTGACGAAATAAGGCACGGAGAAGTCGATTACTTTCGCGCGTTCCGGCGTGATGGTGATATCAGCCACGATCAGATCCGCCTTGCCGGACTGCAACAACGGAATACGGTTGGCCGGATTAGTCGGCACCAGTTGCAATTTCACACCCAGTGTTTTCGCCAGCGCTTTGGCGAAATCGACGTCATAACCGACAATATCGTGCGTTTTCGCATCCACAGACCCAAACGGCGGATTGGAATCAAAAGTCGCCACTTTCACAACACCGGCTTTTTTGATATCCGCCAGCTGGTCAGCATGGGCGGCAAAAGTGGAAAGCGTGCTGAGTGCCAGAAACAAACCGGCAGCAATTTTGCTTGTTGTCATTTGACGTTTATTAAACTGAATAACGGCCATCGTTTTTCCTTATGAATAGTCTGCAGAGGGCTCGCGCCCCAAATTTACAAAGCAGGAGATTTAATTTTTTTTCTTTTGTGAGTCAGAGGATTGCATAAGGAATGAGGTCGGTGCCACTAACAAAAAAGGATATAGATGGATCAATTAAGCATAAGCTTTTCGGATGGGTTCACTGAATGTTGAAATGGAAATTCCGCTTGCTCATTTTAAAACCCTGGGCTTGATGCCCACGGTCTTAACCTTGGAGTTGGAGTTGGAGTGGAAATACTGCTGACCTATTCCTCCCCATATGCCTGCGTATGAAAATCAATCTCCCATCGCAATACGTCATCGTACAGCGCTGATAATGCCGATTTCTCAGCCTCACTGAGCGTTTGTGCACATCGGTCCAGTTCCGTTTTCAGCCAGCCTGCCTGCTGGAAAAATTCCTCCTCCGCATGCAGTTCTACCCAACGGCGGATATCTTCGTCGGACAGGCTCTTCTCACTGACACGCTTGCACCAGCTGTAATACATCCATTCCGCGCCAAACATCAGGACGATAAATTGCGCATAACTGCCCTCGCGGGCAACGTTCAGCATGCCGTCGCGAAAACGGATGACGCCGGGTAAATCGTTCGGATAATCCGCGGGGCTGACCTGCCGTTTTGCCAGCACGGCGTCGAACCAGGTGATCTGCGTATCCAACAGCGCATTCAGCACGCCAGTCAGCCAGCGTTGCTGGCTGATATCCGGTGCCTTGCTGATACCCAGCGCAAAAATCGCAATTGCAGTGGAAACAAACTGGCCTTCAAACACCAGATAACGGTTAAACACTTCCGCTGGCAACCGGTCCTGCTCAATATCACAAACAAAACGGTGTTGCTGCATCGCCTGCCAGGTGTCCTGATGTTCGCGCAGCAGACGCTCGCTGAAAGTTTCCATCATTATTCCTCCAGTGCCACACGGGCGGCGGCCATAAAATGTTTCACGCGCGCCAGTTCCACATCATTCCACCACACACCGCCTTCTTTCAGGGCGCTGGCAACAATCACCCCTTGAGTACGCGACAAGATTTCCACCACATTATCCGGCGTGACCCCCGAACCGACCAGCAATGGCAGTTCGGTTGCACTGCGGATTTCGTCAATTTCACTGAGCGTTGCACTGTCCCCGGTACGCTGGCCGGTGGCGATTACCGCATCGGCTTCAAAGAAATCGACATCACGCGTCAGTTCTTTGATAGAGCGATCGGCCACTATCGCATGGCTGCCGTGTTTAACGTGGCTGTCGGCGAAAACACGAATATTTTCAGCACGTAACTGGCTGCGGTAGCGTAATGCTTTGGCTGCCGCGCCTTCGATAAATCCTTCGTTGGCGATATACGCATTGGCCCACTGGTTGACGCGCACAAAATCCGCGCCGCCTGCCAGCGCGGTCGCCAGTGCAGGAATTGCGGCGTTCGCCAGCACGTTGATACCCAGAGGCACATCAAAACGGGTGCGGATACGGTCGGTGATCACCGCCATCAGCGCGGCGGTTTCCGGGCCGATATCTTCCGGTTTGGAAAAAGGAATATCGCCATGATTCTCAATAATCAGGCCATGCATGCCGCCGGAAATATAATTATCCGCATCGCGAAGTGCACGCTCAATAATATCAGCAACACTTTTTCCCGTGTATTTTGGTGAGCCGGGAAAAGGGTCACAATGAATAACGCCAATCACCGCTTTCTTTCTTGAAAAAATATCTTGTATTGCATTGATTTTTTCTGCTGATATAGAAGACATCTTCTTAATCCTGTTTAAGGAAACACAATGTGTGTTTATGTTGTCGGTAATATTACTGTCGATGAAACCTGGGCAATAGCAGATATCCCCGCAAAAGGATCCTCTGTTCATGGTAATAAAATATCACAAGACATCGGTGGCAAAGGAGCAAATCAGGCAATACTGCTGTCCCGCTGTGGAATTAATACAACATTAATTGCCGCCATCGGAAATGACCTGAACGGTCGCTGGATTTACGAAAAAATTCATCACGAACCCCTGCACCATGCGCCTGAATATTTATTCCCCTGCAACAGCGATACCTCACTGATATTTAACTGTGCCGATGGCGATAACGCCATCATTACCACGACCACGGCGGCGGATTCACTCAGCATTGAGATCATCACCCGGGCGCTGGTGCGGGCCGTACCTGGCGATATTCTGCTGCTGCAAGGCAACTTCTCGTTTGAGAAAACCCGTGACCTGCTTTTACTGGGCAAACAGCGCGGTATGACCACGGTGTTTAACCCTTCGCCGGTGCGCGATGGCTTCAGCCAACTGTGGCCCTGGGTTGACATCGCGGTGCTCAACCAGCCCGAAGCCGAAAAGTTGCAACCCACCGGTGTGAGCAATCTGGTGATAACGCAGGGCGCGCGCGGGGCAATGCTTATCAATGCCTCGCAACAACAGTTTTGCCCGGCAACCCCGGCACTGGCGGTGGATACCACCGGTGCGGGCGATACGTTTCTCGCCGTGATGCTGGCATCAGCGCTGCTTCGCAAAACTGAAATCGATGCCCTGTCACTCACTCACGCCAGCCTGGCGGCGGCTATCACCGTCAGCCGTCCCGGTACCTGCAGTGCGTTTCCCGATGTGGCCGAACTGAAAACACTCCTCAGCCACCGCGGATAAAAAAACTGACCGGTCTGCTTTATACAGACCGGTTAGTGTCTTATTTAAACATCGTGCGATAGGTATCCACGTTAGCTTTGGTCACCACCGTGGCTGGCACCAGAATGCGCTTCGGTACGGTTTTTCCGGCGGTAATGTCATTCAGGGCTTTCAGTGCCTGTGCGCCCATCTGCTCAGGATCCTGCTGCAATACGGCCACAACATAGCCCCCGTCAATGCCACTGATGGCTTTCGCCGTCAGATCCCAGCCAAACACTTTGATGTCTTTCTGACGCCCCTGGTTTTCCACCGCGGCAATGGCCCCGAGCAGTGCCGGTTCACCGGTAGCATAAATAGCCGTCATGTCCGGGTTACCGGTGATCAGGTTTTCCGCCGCAGTCATGGCGTTATCCTGAATGTTTTGTCCGTCCACCACATCCGCTATGGTGATTTTTTTATTGGCTTTGAGAGTATCGACAAAGCCTTTCTGGCGGTCGTTCTGAATCGCTGAGTTCAGTGCCCCGACAATGCCGATGCGCGCTTTGTCGTCCATATCTTTGTGCACGTAATCGAGGAAATATTTACCGAGGATTTTGCCGCCCTCGGTATTATCCACCCCGACCTGCGCCGCCTGCGGTCCTGCTGGCAACACGGCATCAATGGCGATCACCGGGATTTTTGCCGCTGCGGCTTCTTTAATCGCGGGCATAATTCCGTTTACATCAATGGCATCAACCAGGATGCCTTTGACACCCTGCTGAATATAGTTTTCGATGGCATCATTTTGCGCCACCGGATTATCCGTGGCGTTAAAAATCACTAAATTCTTACCACTGGCTTTTGCTGCGTCCTGCGCGCCTTTATTCATCTGGTTAAAAAACAGTGCCTGCTGGTTAATTTGCACCAGAGCATAAGTAGAAGCTGCCGCTGTTGCATTCGCCATATAAGTGCCTGACGCTAATATCGCCGTTGCCAGCGCTAAAACACGAAATTTCCCGGTGTTAAATAACATCATCAATGTCCTCTTGGAATTTGAGTTATAACCAGCATTGCCCCGGCGTAAATACGCAGGTGCAGTCAGTGTTTTGGCAGGACAAATAGCAAATCAATCGCCGGTTCGCCTGAAGATAAATATCAGGCAGATGGCTGAGGCCGCTAAAAAACATTCAGGCAACCCGTCCATTACGGTGCGCAGATAAAATGTTTTTCATCGGTGGGGAATTGCTTCCCGGTGGTGCAGGTAAACTGCCTATTACAATTCTCTGAGTCAGAGTTTTTGTCAAGTGCTAATTTCATCCTGCGTTTCATTGCCGGAAAATGCTATAACTGCGACGATTAGTTATGTTACAGATACCCTTTCTCCAACGTGGCCTGATGATGAAAAAACGCGTGCTGTTATCGGATGTAGCAAATCTTGCCGGTCTCTCCAAGGCCACCGTTTCGCGCTATATGAACAACAGTATCGTGCTTCCGCAGAGCACGGTCAGCCGGATTGAAGCAGCCATTACCCAGCTCGATTATCGCGGTAACAGCCTGGCGCGACGTCTGAGCAAAGGCGGCAGCGAAACCCTCGGTCTGGTGCTGCCGGATATCACCAACCCCTTCTTTGCCGAACTGGCCGATGCCGCAGAAGAAGCCGCTTTCGAGCACGGTTACAGCCTGGTGCTGTGCATCACCCGCAATAATCCTGAGAAAGAAAGCCAGTTTATTCACTGGCTGGATACCTGTCAGGTGGAGGGTTTGCTGTTCACGACCAACCGGCCCGATAACGGCAAACTGCGCAAGGAAATTCAGCGCCACCAACGTATTGTCCTGCTCGACGAGGACATTCCCGGCAGTCTTGCGCCGAAAGTTTTTGCCGATAACGTTCAGGGCGGCATGCTGGCGACCCAGCATCTGATCGCCGCCGGTCACCGCGATATCGCGTTTATCGGCGGGCCGGATGCGCTGATGAGCGTGAGGGAACGCTATCAGGGTTTCTGCACTGTTCTGGAGCAGGCCGGTTTACACTGTCCGCCCGAGTGGGTGATGTATGGCGAGTACCAACGTGAGTTCGGTCAGCGCGCGCTGCATCAGCTGTTCAGCCATGAAAAACGCCCTACCGCCGTCTTTGCCGCCAGCGACTTTTTAGTGCTCGGGCTGCTCGATGGTTTGCGTGATCTTGGCCTGCGGGCACCGGAGGCACTTTCGCTGGTTGGCTTCGATGATGCCAGCTACGCCGACTTCACCCAACCGCGTATCTCCACCATCCGCCAGCCCGCGCGGGAGCTGGGCCGCACCGCCGTCAGCCTGATGTTACGCCTGCTGAATGGCGAGGAAAATGTCCCGGCTGAAACACGTCTTCCCGTTAGCTGGATCGGCCGGGACTCCATCCATCCTCGCTGAACCCACGCCACAATGGCGCAACTTATGCACGATTTTGGCGCAAAACTTGCGCAAAACAGTCACAGCAAGTAAACCGGTTTACTGGATAATTTAAAATTATTTAACCTTATTTCAACCCCTTAGAAACACTTCCTCTCCTTCCTTTTCGTCTCTGGCATAGAAGCTGCTTAATTCCCCGTGGCGAACAAATAGTGCAGCGTTTTGACCCAGGGCCCAGGCAACCGTTCTGTCATTTAGGTAAACCGGTTTACAAGGTTGTAAGCCGTGAATGACAGAACACTTTTCTTTATGCCTCAGTCTCTTACACCTTATGTCTGACCACAGGAGTTTACGATGCAACAGGCACAGCCCGCAGTAGCGCGGGTAGAGATGGTCAATATCACCAAAACCTACGGTTCGATACGCTCATTGCGTGGCGTGAACCTGAAACTGCAACCCGGCGAAGTGCTCGGGCTGGTCGGGGATAATGGTGCGGGCAAATCGACGCTGACCAAAGTGCTGTCCGGCGCTGTTGTGCCGACCAGCGGTGCGATCCGCATTGACGGCGAAGAGATGCACTTTACCAACCCGGCGGATGCCCGCCGCTGTCATATCGAAATGGTGTATCAGGATCTTTCGCTGTGCGACACGGTTGACGTCGCTGGCAATCTTTTTATGGGACGCGAGCCGCTGAAACATGTGCTCGGTATCCCCTTTCTTGATCAGACAAAAATGCACGCTGATGCCGGTGAAATGCTCAAAGGTCTGGGTATTTCGATTCCGGATACCCGTCTGCTGGTGCGCAACCTGTCCGGCGGGCAGCGTCAGGCGATTGCGATTGCCCGTGCGGCGGCGTTCGGGCCGAAAGTGCTGATCATGGACGAACCGACCGCCGCGCTGGCCGTGGCAGAAGTGGAAGCCGTGCTGGATCTGATCCGCCGCGTCAGTGCGCGCGGGGTCAGTGTGATTTTGATTACCCACCGGTTGCAGGATTTATTCCTGGTCTGCGACCGCATCATGGTGATGTACGAAGGCACTAATGTGGCGGAGCGTCAGGTGGCAGAAACCAGCCTGGCCGACATCGTTAATCTTATTGTCGGCGAGAAATTCACTGCACAATCTGCCGCCGCGCACTGAGGTAAACGGGATGAGTATGATCAACTTAAGCGGAACACGCGTTATCCGGCATTCTTTGCCGCGTCGCATGCTGCATAACCACTCGGGCGTGATCAGCATCGCGCTGTTTTTCATTTTTTGCTGCGTGGTGTTTTCACTGATCACCAGTAGTTTTCTCAGTGCCACTAACTGGCTGAATATCATCCGCCAGAGTGCGCCGCTGCTGATTGTGGCGGCGGCCATGACTCTGGTGATCACCACCGGCGGCATAGATCTTTCGGTCGGTTCAACGCTGGCACTGGTCGGTGCACTGTCGGCCATTGCGCTCAATCACTGGGGACTGCCCTGGCCGGTGGTGCTGATTGGCGGCTTAGTGCTTGGCGGACTGGTCGGCGCGATCAATGGATTCTTTATCGCCTGCGAAGGTATTCCCGCATTTATCGTCACCCTCGCCATGCTGGCAGTGGTGCGCGGCGTCGCCTTGCTGATAACCCAGGGTTATTCAATTCCGATACCCGCTGACAGCCTGTTCACCTTCATGGGCCGCGCCTGGGTGCTGGGGATCCCGATGCCTGCGCTGATCGGCATTGTGCTCCTGCTGGTCGCGCACATTGCGCTCAATCATATGCGTTTTGGCCGTTACGTCACCGCCATTGGAGCCAATGCCGAAGGCGCCCGCCGCAGCGGTATCAACACCAAATCCGTCACGCTGCGGGTGTATGTCATCAGCGGCATGGCCGCCGCACTGGCGGGGATGATCATTACCGCGCGGCTTGGCAGCGGCTCCTCAAATCAGGGCGAAGGTTTTGAATTGCAGGTGATTGCCGCCGTGGTGCTGGGCAGCACCAGTCTGTTTGGCGGGTTCGGCACTATTCTCGGCACCCTGCTGGGCGCGATGTCGATTGCGATTATCCAGAACGGCCTGATCCTGTCGCACATTTCACCGTTCTATACCCAGATTGCCACCGGCACCATCATTTTGCTGGCCATCTGGCTGAACACCCGCATTCTCAACCCGGCGCGTTCGCCGTCGAAAGGATAGCCGATGAAAGGATCTATTTTCCGTCACGCCGATCCGCTGCCGGTCGGGGTAAACAGCGGCCATGTGATGACGGTACTCGGGCCTCTGCCTCTGGCGGACATGGGCGTGACGCTGATGCACGAACACATTCTGCTGGATGCCTCAGGCAAATGGGTCGCGCCCTGTTGTTGCAGCGAACGGCATGTGGCTGAGATGCCGGTGAAAATCGAAAATCTGGGCGAATTGTCACTTAATCCGCTGATGAGCCGCGACAACTGCCAGTTGTTTGATGTGGATGTGGCAATTGAAGAACTGATGAAGTACCGCGCGCTGGGCGGTCAGACAGTGGTTGATCCGACCAATATCGGTATTGGACGCGACCCGAAGGCATTGCAGCGAATTTCACGCCTGACCGGGCTGAATATTGTGATGGGAACCGGGCTGTATCTCGAGCCCTCGCATCCGGAATGGGTTAAAACCATTTCCCTGGAGCAACTCACCGGGAAGCTGATTTATGACGTCGGCGGCGCAGAAGAAAAACCGGAAGTGATCGCCGGGGTTATCGGCGAAATCGGAGTCTCCAGCCGTTTTACCGCTGATGAAGAGAAATCGTTACGCGCTGCCGGACGCGCCAGTGCCACCACCGGCGTGCCGGTTGAAGTGCATCTGCCCGGCTGGGAACGTCTCGGCCACAAAGTGCTGGATATACTGGAGCACGAAGGCGCCGACCTGCGCCATACCGTGCTGTGCCATATGAATCCGAGTTTTAGCGATAAACGTTATCAGCGCGAACTGGCACAACGCGGCGCGTTTCTCGAATACGACATGATCGGCATGAGCTACTACTACGCCGATGAAAATGTCCAGTCGCCTTCCGATGAGGAAAACGCGCGGGCCATTCGGGAACTGATTGATGACGGTTTTATCGGTCAGATCCTGCTCTCGCAGGACGTGTTTCTGAAAACTATGCTGACGCGCTACGGCGGGCATGGCTACGGCTACATTCTCAAACATTTCGTTCCCCGGCTGCGCAGGCACGGCGTCACCGGTGAACAGCTTGAAAACCTGATGATGACTAACCCGCAGCGCGTTTTTGGTGGGTAATAAGGAGAAAGTGATGCAGAAGAAAGTTTTGCTGGTGGGTGAATCCTGGACCAGCACCTCAACCCACGTCAAAGGCTTCGATCAGTTCGCCACAGCCACCTGGCACAACGGTGCCACCGGTTTTCTTGCCGCACTGGCCGACAGTGATTATGCCCTTACCCATATGACCGCCCACGAAGCGCCAGTCAGTTTCCCGCTCACGCTGGCGGAACTGCAACAGTGGGATGCCATTATCCTTTCCGACATCGGCGCAAACACCCTGCTGCTGCATCCGGATACCTGGCTCAAAAGCCAGCGCACCGCCAATCGCCTGACGCTGCTTCATGATTACGTCGCGGCGGGTGGCAGCCTGATGATGATTGGCGGCTATTACAGTTTTCAGGGCATTAACGGCGGCGCACGCTATCGCAATACCGCTGTAGAAAAAGTGCTGCCGGTGCGCTGTCTGGCATGGGATGACCGGATTGAAACGCCGGAAGGCAGTTATCCGCAGATCAAAGAAGCCCATGCAGTTTTTACTGATATTCCCCCCGAATGGCCGTGGCTGCTGGGGTACAACGAAGTGGAGATGCATCCGGAAGGCAAGCTGCTGGCGACCGTGGCTGGCACATCGCATCCGCTGGTGGCGGTGCGGGAATACCAGCTAGGCCGCTCGCTGGTGTGGACCAGTGATATGTCCGCGCACTGGCTGCCGGAAGAGTTTGCTGCCTGGCCAGGTTACCGTCAGTTGTGGATCAACTGTCTGGACTGGCTGACGGAGAACACCTGATGAACTCCGTTACACTGTCACTCGCCCGGCAACTGCTGGGCTTTAACACCATCAATCCGCCCGGCGATGAAGCCGGATGTATGGCTTTTTTTGCCGGATGGTTACAGGAACAGGGTTTTGACGTGATGCTGCGCAGTTTCGGCGAAAAACGTTTTAATCTTATTGCGCGCATCACCGGCAGTCAGCCCGGCCTGCCGCTGGCATTCACCGGCCATCTGGACACGGTTCCGCTGGGTAATCAGGGCTGGCAGTTCGACCCTTTTGGTGCGGATGTCACCGAAGACCGGCTGTATGGCCGCGGGTCCAGCGACATGAAAGCGGCGGTAGCGGCATTTGCCGTGGCCTGCGTGGTGCATCAGAAAACCCTGCGCGCCGGAACCGGTGTGGTGTTGATTATTACCGGCGGCGAAGAAACCGGCTGCGATGGCGCAAAAGCGCTGATTGATGCCGGTGATCTGCCCGAAACTGGCGCACTGATTGTCGGCGAACCGACCGCCAATTATCCGGTGATCGGCCATAAAGGCGCGTTGTGGCTGCGCTGTGAAACCCGTGGCAAAACCGCGCATGGCGCGATGCCGGAGCTGGGCATCAACGCCATTTATCTGGCTGCGGAGGCGCTCGGCAAAATACAGCATTTCGAACCGGGTGCACCGCATCCGCTGATGAAAAAGCCGACACTGAATGTCGGGCGCATAAGCGGCGGGCTGAATATCAACTCCGTGCCCGATCAGACGCAGTTTGATGTCGATATCCGCACCGCACCGAACCTGCAACACGCCACCATACGGCAGAATCTCACCACAGCGCTGGGCAATACGGTGACCATTTCGACACTGGTGGATTTACCCGCCGTGCTCAGCGAGGCAGAAAACAACTGGATCACCCATGTTTACCGCCGCTGCCAGCCGCTTCATGCCCGGCCGGTAGAGGCGAAAATTGTGCCCTATTTCACCGACGCCTCGCTGCTGCTGCCCGCGCTGGGTAATCCGCCGTGCGTTATACTCGGACCGGGAGAGCCTGCAATGGCGCATCAGACCGACGAATACTGCCTGCTGATCCGGCTGGCACAAGCTGAAACGTTGTACGGCGAGTTGCTGACTGACTGGCAGGTGATGCAATAGCCGCAGCTTGTGCAGAAACCGGCCGGTACATCCCCACCACCTCACCGACAATCAGCAGCGCAGGCGTTTGCACCAGTCCGGTAAGGATCATGTCTGCCAGTGTCTCCAGCCTGCCGGTCAGTACCCGCTGTTCCGGCCGGGTGCCGCGCTCAATGACTGCGACCGGGGTCGTCCCCGGTAAGCCATGCGCCATCAGCTGGTGGCTGATGGTTTCGCTGTTGGCAATGCCCATATAAAACACCAGCGTCTGACGCGCTTCGGCCAGCGCCCGCCAGTCAACATCCGGCTCACCCTGTGCGCCATGACCGGTCACAAACCGCACTGACTGGGCCAGACTGCGGTGGGTCAGCGGAATACCCGTGGATGCCGCACACCCCATCGCCGCCGTGATACCCGGCACGATGTGACACAGCACGCCGTGCTGCTGGCAATGTGCCATCTCCTCGCCGCCGCGACCGAATACAAACGGATCGCCACCTTTGAGGCGCACCACGCGATACCCGGTCTGGGCCAGACTGACCAGCAACTGATTAATTTCTTCCTGTCCCAGCGTGTGATTGCGCGTCGATTTACCGGCATCGATACGCAGCGCCTCGCCGGGGATCAGCGCCATCACCGGCTCAGACACCAGCCGGTCAAACACCACCACATCCGCCTGCTGGATCACGCGCAGCGCTTTCAGGGTCAGCAGCTCGACATCCCCCGGCCCCGCTCCGACCAGCCAGACTTCACCGCGACACACCGGATTACGCCGGCTGGCACCCGCCAGAATTTGCGCGATCTGCTGCATCTGTAATGTTTTTTCGGGAATGTTGTTCATTGGCTGTCTCCCGCCGTCAGCGTGGCACGCTGACCGGCAATGATTTTTTTGAGTTCAGGAATGCATGAGCCGCAATTTGTGCCGCATTTTAGTTTTTCGCCAAGCTGTTGCACGTTGTGACATCCCTGGCGGACGGCTTCAGTGATTGGCATTTCCCCCACGGCATAACAGCTGCAAATAATGGCACCGGCGGGTTTTTTATCGCTGCCGGCACGGCCGGCCAGTAATGCCAGTCGCTGCTGTGCCGTGTGCGGCGGTGTGGTGAATGCCGCCAGCACAGCCTGCCGGTCGGGTGACGGCGGCCTGCGGCGGGCATAGAACGCCAGTTGTAACGCGCCGTCAGACCAGGCCAGCAGGCTGAAACCGTCATCGCCCAGGTGCGCGGTCTGGCAGATCAGGTTGCCCGTGGCGTAAGACTCCTTCAGCCACGCCATCCAGTCTGCCGGCAGCGAAGAGTCGGCCAGCGTAAAGTGGGTCACACCCGGCTGAGTGATCAGGCTCCAGTACGTCGTCACTGGTGGCGTAATATTTTCACCACGCACAAACAGTTCGGCCTGCCACGCGGCAGGCCAGCGGCTCAGGCTGACCGGCATATGTTTGCTTTCCGGCTGTCCCGACAGCGGATCAACATGCGCTTCAATCAGCGCATCAACCCGTGCCTGCTGGCTGAACCGGCTGTTCCAGTGCATCGGCACAAACACACTGCCGCGCCGTTGCAGAGGATCAGGTTCGGCGCGCAGCAACAACCAGCCGTGCGAGGAGGCAACGCGCACCAGATCGCCGGACCGGATCTGCGGCGCATCGTCGGGATGAAACTGACAAAACGGTTCACTGATGTGCTGCATCAGCCGCGCTGACTTACCGGTGCGCGTCATCGTGTGCCACTGGTCACGAACCCTGCCGGTGTTCATGATCAGCGGATATGCAGCGTTTGGCTGATTGACCGGCAGCCTGGGCGTGACCGGGATCAGCCGCGCTTTGCCGTCAGGATGGAAGAACGTGTTATCCGTAAACAGGCGCGTCGTGCCCTGCGGATTTGCCGCATTCACCGGCCACTGTACAGGCCGCAGGGTGTCCCATTCCTCATCCGAAAGCTGCGCCAGCCCGCTGATATCAAATGCCCGCGAACCGTGATTTTCAAAGCCGGAAAGCGCCGCATGTTCACGGAAAATCTCCGCCGGATGCTGCCAGGCGAATGCTTCGGCAAACCCCAGACGCTGCGCGACCTGACAGAGGATCCACCAGTCCGGTTTCGCCTCACCCGGTGCGGGCAGAAACGCACGCTGGCGCGAGATACAGCGTTCGGAATTGGTCACGGTGCCGTTTTTCTCGCCCCAGCCCAGCGCGGGCAGGCAGATATGCGCGGCGCGGGTGGTATCGGTGTCGCGCATCATGTCAGAGACTATCACCAGCGGGCAGCGCGCCAGTCCGGCCCGCACCCGGTCGGCATCCGGCAGCGATACCAGCGGATTAGTGCCCATGATCCACACCGCTTTTATCCGGCCTTCTTCTACCGCGCGGAACAGATCCACAGCGTTCAGTCCGGCTGTTTTTGTTACGACGTCACTTTTCCAGAAGCGCCCTACGCGGCTGATATCTTCCGGCGTAAAGCCCATGTGCGACGCCAGCTGATTGGCCAGCCCACCGACCTCCCGTCCGCCCATCGCGTTCGGCTGACCGGTAATCGAAAACGGTCCGCAGCCCGCGCGCCCGATATGGCCGGTTGCCAGGTGCAGGTTAATAATGGCGTTGCATTTATCCACGCCGGAACCGGACTGGTTGATCCCCATCGAATACAGCGTCACCAGCCGCTGGCTGTGGCCTATCATCTGGTAAAACGCCAGCAACTGATCCACCGGTAATCCGCAATACGCGGCGGTACGCGCCACTGTCCAGTCCCGCGCCGCCCGCAAGGCATCTTCAGCCCCCTGCGTATGGTGTTGCAGGAAAGCGCTGTCGAGTTTTCCGCTCTCCGCCATCGCGTTCAGCGCACCACAGAACAACGCCGCGTCACTGCCAGGTTGCAACGCCAGATGCAAATCGGCGATATCACAGGTGGCGGTCTGGCGCGGATCAATAACAATAATGCGCATCTGTGGCCGGTCCTTTTTGGCCTGCGCCAGCCGCTGATACACGACAGGATGCGCCCATGCTGTATTCGACCCGGTCAGCAAGACGCAGTCGGCCAGTTCCAGATCCTGATAACTGCACGGCACGGCGTCGGCCCCGAACGCGCGTTTGTAACCCGCCACGGCAGAAGCCATGCACAGCCGCGAATTGGTATCCATATTTCCCGCGCCGATAAAGCCTTTCATCAGTTTATTGGCGACATAATAATCTTCGGTCAGTAACTGACCGGAACCGTAAAACGCCACCGCCTGCGGTCCATGTTCGCCGATGACCGCCCGCAACCGCTGCGCTATCGTATCGAGAGCCAGCGCCCAGCTGACCGGCTGATGATCAATTTCCGGCTGCAACAGCCGCCCCTGTAAACCCAGCGTTTCTCCCAGCGCGCTGCCTTTTACGCATAAACGCCCGTGACTGGCCGGATGTGTTTTATCACCGCTGGCACTGAACCCTCCGGCCTGCGGCTGCATGCTGACACCACACCCGACGCCACAATAGGCGCAGGTGGTCAGTGCTGGTGTTGTGGCAACAGTTTTTTTCATACACTGACCGTCGCGATAATGTCGGTGTCGGCGGTTTTCACCCCCGGCTGTTCCTGTACCCAGACGCGGCCATTTTCCACTTTCACCGGCCACACGTTCAGTGTCGTCTGCGCGTCGTCCACGCTGCGCCCGTCGTGTAAACGGAAACGCTGTTTGTACAGCGGCGAAATTACCACCGGCTCACCTTGCACATCACCCACCAGCCCGCGTGCCAGCACGTTGGCGTCGCTGTCCGGCTCATGGTTACTCAGCGCGAAAACCTGCTGCGGATGATCCGGCAAATGGAACAGCGCAATCTGCCGGTTAGCCAGCCGCGCCGCCATACCGGCATTGGCCGGTATGGCACTCAGATCGCACAAAGCCACCCAGCCCTGCACCGCCATCACCGGCGGGTTGACCGCGTTAACGGCAATAACAGCCCGTTCCTGCGACGTTGCCGGTCGAACCTGCTGACGCTCCGTCACCATCACTACCGTTTCATCCGGCTCGCTGCTGTTGACGAACGGGCGGAACAGCGCCAGCCGGTCCGGATCTGCCAGCGTGGTTTGCCATTCGCACTGATACGTGCCGACCACTGCGTTCATCTCACTTTCCAGTTCTGCGCCAATGTGCAGGCTGTCTTCCAGCACCACCTGACGCAGGTAATCCATGCCGCCTTCAAGGTTATCCATCCAGGTGCTGGTACGTTGCAGGCGGTCAGCGGTACGGATGTAAAACATCAGAAAGCGGTCTACGGTGCGGATCAGATCTTCCGTGCTCATGTCCTGCGCCAGTAAATCAGCGTGGCGCGGTTTCATGCCGCCGTTGCCGCACACGTAGAGGTTCCAGCCCTTTTCGGTGGCAATCACGCCGACGTCTTTGCTCTGTGCTTCGGCGCATTCACGGGTACACCCCGAGACCGCCATTTTGATTTTATGCGGGGAGCGCAGCCCCTTGTAACGATTCTCCAGTTGCAGCGCCAGCCTGGTGGAATCCTGCACCCCATAGCGGCACCAGCTTGAACCGACACAGGATTTCACCGTGCGCAGCGATTTGCCATAGGCGTGACCGGTTTCAAACCCGGCGTCCACCAGTTGCTGCCAGATTTCTGGCAGTTGTTCGAGGCGGGCACCGAATAAATCCACCCGTTGCCCGCCGGTAATTTTGGTATAGAGGTTGTAACGTTTTGCAATCTGGCCGATAGCGATAAGCCCGTCGGGGGTGATTTCACCGGCCGGAATGCGCGGCACCACAGAATAGGTTCCGTCTTTCTGAATGTTGGCGAAGTAACGATCGTTGGTGTCCTGCAACGGTAAATGCTGTGGTTTGAGCAGGTAATCGTTCCAGCAGGACGCCAGAATGGATCCCACCAGCGGCTTGCAGATTTCACAGCCGCGACCGTGGCCGTGTTTCTCAATCAGTTCATCAAAGCTGCGAAGCTTGCCCATACGCACCAGGTGATAAATTTCCTGACGTGAATAGGCAAAGTGCTCGCAGACGTCTTTTTTCACTTCTACGCCCATTTCGGTCAGCGCGAATTCCATCACCTGTTTGGTCAGCGCTGCACAGCCGCCGCAACCGGTCGCCGCTTTGGTGCAGGCTTTGACCGCCGCCATATCGCCGCAACCGCCCTTCACCGCGTCACAGATATCTGATTTGCTGACGTTATGGCAGGAACAAATTTGCGCGCCGTCCGGCAGTGCCGCGACGCCCGGCGTGTGTGGCGCTGCACCGGCACTGACGGGCAGGATCAGGTTTTCCGGACTGGCGGGCAGCGGCATATCGTTGAGCATCATCTGCAACAACGTGCTGTATTCGTTGCTGTCGCCGACCAGCACCGCGCCGAGCAGGCGTTTGCCGTCCTGCGAGACCACGATTTTTTTGTACACTTCCGCCGGACCGTCGACCCAGCTATAACTCTGACTGCCCGGCGTGCGGCCATGCGCATCGCCGACTGAGGCCACTTCTACGCCCAGCAGTTTCAGTTTAGTGCTCATGTCCGCGCCTTTAAACGCCACCTCGCTGCCGGAAAGCGTATCGGCCAGCGTGCGCGCCATCTGGTAGCCGGGGGCGACCAGACCGAAAATCTGCCCGTTCCATAAGGCACATTCGCCGATAGCAAAAATGGCCGGATCAGAGGTACGGCACTGATCGTTAATCACAATGCCGCCACGCGGCCCGACCTCCAGCCCGCACTCTTTTGCCAGCTGATCGCGCGGACGGATACCGGCGGAGAACAGCACCAGATCGGTTTCCAGATGACCGCCGTCAGCAAATTCCATGCGATAGCGACAGGTTTCACCGGTCACGATAGCGCGGGTTTCTTTGCCGGTATGCACCTGCACATCCAGCGCTTCAACTTTGCGGCGCAGCATAGCGGCACCACCTTCATCAAGCTGAACCCCCATCAGCCGGGGCGCAAACTCCACCACATGTGTTTGCAACCCGAGATGTTTCAGTGCATTCGCTGCTTCCAGCCCCAGCAAACCACCGCCCACCACCACACCGGTTTTGCCGGTGGCTGCACAGGCCTGAATCGCCGCCAGATCGTCCAGCGTGCGGTAAACCAGGCAGCCCGGCGCATCGTTGCCCGGAATTGGCGGCACAAACGGGTAAGAACCGGTCGCCAGTACCAGCAAATCGTAAGCCGTCTGGCGCCCCTGATGATCAACCACAAACCGGTGGCGGGTGTCGATATGACCGATACTGTGCCCGAGGCGCAGTTCAATGCCGGTCGACTCAAAGAAACCCTCTTCTACCACCGACAGCGACTCAGCACTGCGACCGGAGAAAAACTCAGACAAATGTACCCGGTCGTAAGCGGGTGACTTTTCTTCTGCAAAAACAATTACCTGGTATTGAAGATGCAATTCACGCTCGACCAGTTGTTGCAGGAAATGGTGGCCGACCATGCCGTGTCCGGCCATAACTAATACGGGTTTCGACATTACTGTGCTCCTGGTTACCCCGGCGGGTAACTGTTCTGATTTAACGGGCGGAAGGCCGTCAGCGGCCGGTTCATCGCCGGGGCTGAAGATGCTCAGTGGCATCCGGTGGATGACGGGATTGCTGATGCGGGCGAAGTACGCCGGTCCGTCGCTGATATCGCCCCAAAGCAGTACGCCGGTAAGCTGGTTGTCGCGCAGCAACAGGCGGCGGTAGTGACCGACAACCGGATCAGACATCGTGTGAATTTGTTCGCCGTCACCGCCGTGCAGTTCACCGGCGCAGAACAGATCAATGCCGGTTACTTTCAGACGCAGCGGTGCCCTGTGCTCCACCGAAGAAACGACCGGTGCACCCGCCAGACGGGCCGCCAGCGCCACAGCCTGTTGCCAGCACGGCGCGACCAGACCGGCGGTCAGGTTCCCCTGCTGGCAGCATTCACCGATGGCCGAAATAGCCGGGTCGGTGGTTTGCAGCGTGTCGCTGACCAGAATGCCGCGATCACAATCCAGTCCGGCAGCCTGCGCCAGCGCAATATCGGGCCGGACACCGGCGGCCACCACCACGCGCCGCGCAGGAATTTCACGCCCGTCGCTGAGTATCACCGCTCTGACGTTGCCGGAAGGGTCACCGGCATATGCCACCGTCTGCGCCTGCAAAACCGACCTGATACCGCGTGTCCCGAGGCTGACACGAAGCAGTTCTGCGGCATGTTCATCAAGCTGGCTGTCCATCAGATGAGCGCCGCGATGCAACAGGCTGACCTGCATGCCTCTCAGCGCCAGTGCGGCGGCGGTTTCTACCCCTAAAACGCCGCCGCCAATCACCGCGACCGGTTGTCCGTCGTCCTCTCCGCGGAGGATGTTTTCCACATCCTGCTGATTTCTGAAACCGTGAATACCCTGCAGTTGTGCGCCCGGCACCGGCGGCATAAAAGGCCGCGAACCGGTGGCGAGCACCAGATGGTCATAATCAAACACCCGCCCGCCAGCCCGCACCCTGCGGGCAGCGCGGTTAATTTCTGTCGCCGCCTCCCCGGCGACAAACGTGACGTTGTGACGTTTGTACCACTGCGCGTCATGGGTCACGATCTCATCGAAATGTTTCTCCCCGGCAAGTACCGGTGTAAGCAGAATGCGGTTATACGCGGGTTGATTTTCTTCGCCGATGACCAAAATGCGGTAACGGTCCGGCGCACGTTCGCACAGCCTTTCCACCAGCCGTACGCCCGCCATTCCGTTGCCGATCACTATCAGAGTGGGTTTATCCATTGCGCTTATCCCGCCTGCTGAATCAGGCAACCGACCGGTGTTTTTCATACAGGAACTGCAGAACCTGCTGACGGTACTGGTGGAACATAGGGTCGTTCGCCAGTGCCAGCCGTGAGCGCGGGCGCGCCAGTTCCACCTGCAACACGTCGCCGACTTTTGCTGCCGGTCCGTTGGTCATCATCATTACGCGATCCGAAAGCAGCACCGCTTCGTCCACGTCATGTGTAATAAGCAAAATCGTGGTTTTCAGACGCGACTGGATCTCCATCACCGCATCCTGCAAATGCGCACGGGTTAAAGCGTCGAGTGCGCCGAAGGGTTCATCCATCAGTAACACTTTCGGTTTCATCGCCAGTGCACGGGCGATGCCCACCCGCTGTTTCATACCGCCGGAAATCTCACCCGGACGTTTATCGGCAGCGTGTCCCATGTGCACCAGGTCGAGGTTGTGCGAAATCCAGTCACGCATTTCACTTTTACTCATTACCCCTTTGAACACCTGATTCACCGCCAGCGCGACGTTCTCAAAAGTGGTCAGCCACGGCAGCAGAGAATGGTTCTGAAACACCACGCCGCGTTCCGGGCCAGGACCGGTAATTTCCTGGTTATCACACAGCAGCACGCCTTCCGTCGGACGGCTCAGCCCGGCAATCAGGTTCAGCAAGGTGGATTTTCCGCAACCGGAATGACCAATCAGGCTGACCGTTTCACCCTGTGCAATATCAAAGCTGACATTGTCGAGCGCCAGAAACGGGCCTTTGGCGGTCGGGAAACTCTGGCTGACGTTCTGCACGCGGATAATGGCTTGGTTGTTTTTCATCTCAGGCTCCTAACGGTTGTCATAACTGAAGCGGCGGGCAATGGCCATCAACCCCTGTTCCAGCACCATCCCCACCACCCCAATCAGCAGAATGGCGATAATGATGTTTTCCACGTTGAGGTTGTTCCATTCGTTCCAGATCCAGAAACCAATCCCGACGCCGCCGGTAAGCATTTCGGCGGCAACAATCACCAGCCACGCGATACCAATCGACAGACGTACACCGGTGAGGATGTAAGGCAGTACGGCAGGAAAAAGGATCTTGCGCATCACGGTGAATTCACTGAGTTTCAGCACCCGCGCGACGTTGAGATAATCCTGCGGAATACGCATTACGCCCTCAGCCGTGTTGAGGATCATCGGCCAGATCGAGCAGATAAAAATGGTCCACGCCGAGGCGGGTTCTGCGCGCTGGAATAACAGCAAACCGATAGGCAACCAGGCCAGCGGACTGACTGGTCGCAGCAATGAAATGATCGGATTAAGCATGCTGGCGATAAAACTGAAGCGCCCGATCAGAAATCCCGCCGGGATGCCGATCAGTGCCGCCAGCCCGAAGCCCATCGCCACACGTTTAAGCGACGCCAGAACGTTCCAGCCAATGCCCATGTCGTTCGGCCCGGCGATGTAAAACGGATCGGCGAAAATCACTTTCGCCGCTTCCCAGGTTTTCAGCGGGGTCGGAAACCCTTTACTGCTGAGCGCGGCAATTTGCCAGATGGCGATCAGTACGATGGCTCCCAGCAGCGCCGGAATAGCTTTTTGCAAAACACGGTGCATCACGACGCGCAACCGTGCGGTATCAGTCGTTTTTACGGCACTGACCGGCGCGGCTGCGTTCTGCGTTACCGGGGCGATCGGTACAATTTGTGCACTCACCGGTTCAGGCAGCGCGACAACATGAGATTTTGAATTCATGGACATCAGCGACCTCACTTAACGTTTCATGGCAAAACTATTGGCATATTCGGCAGGGTTGCTGCCGTCCCAGACTTTTCCGTCTATCAGCGTGCTGCTGCGCATATCACCGGACGGCAGGTTGATGCCACCGGCTGCAGTCGCCGCCTGTTTATAGACGTCAATACGGTTAATTTTTTGGGCGACGGCCAGATAGTCCGGATCATTGTTCAGCAATCCCCAGCGTTTGTGCTGAGTCAGGAACCACATGCCGTCGGAGAGATACGGATAGTTGACCGCGCCGTCGTTGAAGAAACGCATGCTGTGTGCGTCTTTCCACTTTTTGCCCAGTCCGTTTTCGTAATCGCCAAGCATCCGTCCCTGAATCGTTGCCACCGGCGTATTGATGTAGGCTCGTGCTGAGATAACCTGCGCGGTTTCGATACGGTTGGCGTCAGAAGTGTCAATCCAGCGTGAGGCGTCAAGTACCGCAGCGGTCAGCGAACGGGCGGCGTTGGGATTAGCCGCGACCCAGGCCGACGTGGTGCCGAGAATTTTTTCCGGATGATCCGGCCAGATATCCTGTGACGTGACCGCAGTGAAACCTATTTCGTCCTGAATGGCGCGCTGATTCCAGGGTTCGCCGACGCAGTAACCGCTCATGTTGCCGATCTTCATGTTCACTGCCATTTGCGGCGGCGGCACGACCACGTTACGCACATCGTTAAACGGGTGGATACCGGCGTTCGCCAGCCAGTAATACAGCCACATGGCGTGAGTACCGGTGGGGAAAGTCTGCGCAAAGGTGTAGGTGCCTTTCACGCTGGCATCGACCCTTTTTTTCAGCGAGTCCCCGTCGGTGACACCGGCCTGTTTCAGCTGATTAGAAAGCGTGATCGCCTGTCCGTTATTATTGAGCGACATCAGCATTGCCATGTCGTGCTGCGGACCGGATACGCCCAGTTGCAGGCCATACACCAGCCCGTAAAGCACATGCGCGGCATCGAGTTCGCCGGACACGAGTTTGTCGCGCACTGATGCCCAGCTCGATTCCTTGCTGGGGATAATTTTGATGCCGTACTTTTCATCAAATTTTTTCACTGCCGCCATCACCACGGAGGCACAATCGGTCAGCGGAATAAATCCGACGCGGATTTCTTTTTTCTCGGGCGCATCTGAACCGGCCGCCCAGACGCTGTTCATAAAGCCCGGCATCATCATGCTGCCGCCCAGTACCGCACTGCCGGCAATAAAGCGGCGGCGGGAGAATTGTCCCGGAGTTTTTTTATCATCTGGCGTCATTGCGGCTTCCTGTGATGTTGAAAAATGAACAAAAAAAAAGCGTCCAGTCAGCGCTCAGTTTCCTGAACGCTGACGGACGCCTTTATCCGTAATCCTGACTAAACCGCCATTGGTTTAGTCCTTATGTCGTAAAAACAATGCAGCTTATATGCCAACTTCGTACATCACTGTAAAAACAGACTGTTAGCGGCTTTGCCGCGTCATTCCCGCCGCCCGGTGCACCGCGACAGAACGTGGTGCACATCACAATGGCACACCAACAGTGCAGATACTCCTTAAGGATTAATCACTTTTCTTCCCTAATACTGCCGACACCGCGAGCATCGCTTCGGCGATGTCCGACAGTTTCTTGTTCTGGTTCATCGCCATATCACGCAGGGTTTTATGCGCCTGCGGTTCGGTCAGCCCGTGATGTTGCATCAGCAATCCTTTGGCGCGTTCCACCAGCTTTCGCTCAGCCAGCGTCGCGCGAAGCCCGGCCAGTTCAGCGTCGAGTGCCTGTAACTGACGGGATTGCTGCTCGACCAGTTCCAGGACGGAACGACTCAGTTGCGGCGGGATCAGCGCCGGATAATGCGAATCCTGCGGGGGAATTTGCCCGATATCCTGCTGCTGAAGGGCAAGAGACGCCTGCGCTTCACGGATCCGCTCGCGGCAGCACGCCATCAGAACGTCTTCAAGCACATCTTCCACCACTTTCATCCCGTCAATACGTGCCGTGGTCACCTCAAACCAACGCAGCGCGGCAGCCGGACCCTCGTCCGCCGGTGTGGTGCGGGTACAGGCAATTCGCCGCAGGCGCTCGAACTCGCTGCTGTCGGTGTCCAGTTGCTGTTGCCACAGCGCCAGACAGCGGGCATCGGCAAACTCCCTGAAGGTTTGAAAACACCGCTCCTGGCCTTCGATCAGTGCCAAAAGCTGCTGGTGTGCCACGTCATCGAAATGCCGTGCGGCAAATCCTGCTGCGCCGGTTGCACGCTCCTGTCCGGCCAGTTCTTTACCCTGCATAAAACTGAACATTGCCAGTAACGTACGCGAAATGGACGGATCACCTGAAATATCAGCGGCTTCAAACACCAGCGCCAAATGTGTGCGGATAATCTCGCTGTATTGCCGCATCGCTTCCGGCTGGCTGATATCCTGTACCTGCACCTGACGGCGCAACACCGGCAAGGTGCTGAGGCTGTGTAAGACGGCAGCGATACGGCTGAACAGACGCGGCGCATTACCTATGCTCTGACCGTTCAGATCCAGCGCAAGCAACTGCTGATCCACTGCCTGTTCCGCCATCCGGACCTGTAGCGCCCGCTCACCCAGTTGCTCCGCCCACAGTTCGCCGTGCGAACATAAATAGATATTCGCCGTGCCCCGTTCACGTTGCAGCATGTGGATCAGCCTGCTGACCGCGCCGACCAGCCTGCCCATTTCCAACAGCTGTTGCAGGCAGAGAATTTCACTTTTTTTCGATGCCAGTACAAAATTAAGGGCAGAAAGGGACATGAATGAACCTGATATTGGCCAGAGATTGAGAAAGTAAAGCAAGAAGTGTGCCGGAAGGGGTAAGGCAAAACGGCCCGGTCAGCGCCCTCTCCTGCGAAGCGGAGAATCGGGGTGGGTATGACAGTAAGATTCAGAAATTTAAGTGGAGGTAAACGGGAAATTCCGGGCGCATTACTGTGCCCTTTTATGATAAACAGGTAAAAGTCATCTTAAAGATAAATATATTGTTCATAAAAAGCTCTCCCTGATGATAATTGAACGTATCAGGTATTTTGCGGTGCTTAATAAGTGATTCATCAAATCACACGCAGGCCACACAACCCCTATAAAAACAGAGAGTTGCAAAAACGCTTATCCGGTGTGAAATTTATCTGACTATTAAAATCTTCCGGCAGGCGTTATATTTCTGCCGGTTTATGATCCGGCCTGTGAGGCCGCGAATATTCAAAAATACCTGAACATCATTTATATACGAAGAAATTTATAACACCGGAGGTTATATGTATTTACTGGGCTACCATGGCACAAGTGCCGCTTCTGCTTTGCAATTAGTAAAATATGGCCCCAGGGAAAGCCATGCCTACGCTGCTTTAGGTTCAGGGTTATATGTCGCAAGAGATGATGATTTTTTAGTGGGTTATTTTTCACGAGCCGCCGAGTCACGTGATATGTTCAATCCCGCGCATCATGGAAAAAAAGCTGTCGGTATTAATCCTTTCAAAGGCCCCACTATTTTGAAAGTATTTTCGCGTGTACCTTTATTCCAGCTGAAGGAATGCCGCTGGGATATTATGGAGTACAGTCAGTGTAAGTTCCATTGCCGCGATAATTTAAATGACTTACAAGGCATGGCTAATAATCTGCAAATGGTTATTCCCCCGCAATATTTTCGATTCCTGCGTATAGTTCAGCATGTAAAAACAACGGCCAGAAGTGAACGTCCGGTCTCCTGGCCGGTTAATGAGTCTCCGTTAAGCAATAGCCGGGATAAGGCGTTGCCCCTTAAGAGACGTCACTCTTTTTAACACGCGTTAAACGGCGCACCAGATCCATTTCGGCGCGCCGGAACGGAATACCGTATTCGTCGAGTACGTCGTGAAACCATAAATGAGCGTAATCGTGATTGCCCTTGCGTACCGAAGGCCAGGGCAGTGTCGTCTGGGTTTTGCCGCGCACTAATCCCCATTGATAACACCCGGCATTCAACGCGCTGAACAGGGGAAGTTGCTCCTCGAATACGCTGCCGACATGGCGCGCCAGCCACTCGGTACATAATATCGGGCGGCCAAATTTCTGCCAGAAACGCAATGCCTGTAAAAGTTTTGGTGTTGCGACATACGCATGAAAACTGATGACATCAGAAAGCCCGGCCGCCGCAACGTCAACCGGATGCGTGAAAAACTCGCTTTCGGGCTGATCCAAATCCTGTGAGACATGCCATGCACCCACGGTCAGCGGCTGAACCGGATCCTCCCCGCGCGCCCAGACAAACACCTTTTGCATCAGTTCGAGAGCAAATACTTCCAGTTTTTCGTCATACAACACTTCTTCCAGTCCGGTAGCGAACGTGCCACGGTTTCCCGGCTCGTTGTACAAATCCCAAATGGCAACGCGGTCATCGGTGCGGAAATGACGGATGATGTCACGCACATAGCGTTCCACTTCCGGCCACATCTCGCGGTTGCAGACCACATCACGCCCCGGACTGGCGGCCGCCTGACTGTTGTGTTTACCCGGTTCCGGCGCTTTTTGCGGCCCCAGAAACGGCTCGTCACCGGAAAATCCGCAATCGTCCAACAGCGTGAGCATGACCCTGATTTCATGACGACTGGCAATATTGAGAAACTGATCGATGCGCGACAGCAAACCGTCGCGATCGGCCTGCCAGACGATGAACGGCAGGTTGATGCGCAACTGGTTATAACCCGCCTCCTGCGCCCAGCCGAGTTCCTGATCAATGGTCAGTGCATCAAAGGTTTCACACTGCCACAGTTCCGTCCAGTTCACCGCCGTGCGCGGCAGATAATTAAATCCGCAAATCCAGCCCTGTTGTTCACTCCACACTGCCGCCTCTTCCCTGCTCCATTGCGCTTTCATTTATCGCTCCTGATATAAAATGCATTAACGTCTATAAAGAGCCATTTTTTATTCCCTCTTAACCACGACGGCAAATTGCATGTCCGGGTTATTCAATTGAGATCACACTCTTTTTACGTAATTTGCAGAGCCGGCAGGCAAATTTAAGCGTTCTGAAAGCGTGTAAAAGGCAAAATACGGCGACGTGATGCCCCGCAGGGAGAGGCGGGAATACCCGGTTTTGGGTATTCCCGTGACGGATCAGTCCAGGTCTGCGCCGTTACTGGCAATCACTTTCTTATACCACCAGAATGATTTCTTTCTCTTTCTTTCCAGCGTGCCATTCCCGGCATCGTCGCAGTCGACATAAACGAAGCCGTAGCGCTTGCTCATTTCACCGGTCGAGGCGGACACCAGATCGATACAGCCCCATGACGTATAACCGATCAACGGAACGCCGTCGGTGATCGCCTCCCCCATGGCGCGGATATGTTCACGCAGGTAGCTGATGCGGTAATCGTCATTGATTTCACCCTGCGCGTTGATTTCATCTTTCGCGCCGAGGCCATTTTCGACCAGGAATAATGGCTTCTGGTAACGGTCGTACATCATATTCATGGTGATGCGCAGACCAAGCGGATCAATGCCCCAGCCCCATTCGCTGGCTTCGATGTACGGGTTTTTGAGTGATTTAACAATATTCGCCGCGCTGCTGTTGTTGTCGTTCATATCTGCCGACGCACAGCGTGAGGCGTAGTAGCTAAAGGATACGAAATCGACGGTGTTTTTCAGGATGTCATCGTCGCCCGGCTCGGTCACCACGTTCACGCCCTTCTCTGCAAACACGCGCCGGGTATAAGACGGATATTCGCCCCGTGCCTGAACATCAATGAAAAACAGGTTCTCCCGGTCCTTTTGCAGGGCCGCCCACACGTCAGCCGGTTTGCAGGTTTGCGGATAGAAGTTCCCCCCCGCCAGCATACAGCCGACCTGATTATCAGGATTCACTTCATGGGCAATTTTTGTCGCTAAAGCACTGGCCACCAGCTCATGGTGCGCCGCCTGATATTTCACCTGTTCCTGATTTTCACCCTCTTCAAAGACCAAACCGGCACCGGAGAACGGGCTGTGCAGCAGGATATTGATCTCGTTAAAGGTCAGCCAGTATTTCACCAGCCCGTCGAACGCTTCAAAGCAAGTTCGGGCATAGCGGGCGAAAAATTCCACCATTTTACGGTTGCGCCACGAGCCGTATTCGATCACCAGATGCATCGGCACATCAAAATGGCATAACGTTACCAGCGGCTCAATGCCATGCTTTTTGCACTCCGCAAACACATCCCGGTAAAACGCGATACCTTCTGCATTCGGGGTCAGCTCATCACCTTTCGGATAAAGACGGCTCCAGGCAATCGAAGTGCGAAATACGGTAAAACCCATTTCTGCCATCAGCGCGATGTCTTCTTTGTATCGATGGTAGAAGTCAATCGCCTGATGCGCCGGATAAAATTCACCGGCCCTGAGGGAGAAACGTTTTTCCTGACCGGTTTTGACTGCCAGACGCTGCGCGCCATGCGGGATCATATCTACCGTCGTCAGTCCCTTACCCCCTTCAAAACTGCCACCCTCGGCCTGGTTTGCGGCAATTGCGCCGCCCCATAAAAAGCCCTCAGGAAATGCTGATGCTGCCATGTGAAATCCTCTTCTTTAATGTGATTTTGCCGCGCCTGATGAAACTGCAAAGGCAACGGAAGCCGGGGTATCTGCCGGTTTTATGTCTTTCGGTGCCACCGTGTCGACAGGAATGTCTTCAAATCCGAGCAGCAGCGTGGTGAAGAAGGAAATCACCACGGCGAGGATCATCACGCCCGCCACCCAGACAATACTCATCGGATTCGACGGGTCGAAGAACTGCACACTGGTAAACAGCCCCGGCGATGCCATCGAATGGCTGGCGAGTCCGCCTAATCCCGCCACACCCCCGCAGATAAATCCGCTGATTAAGCAGGCGATCAGCGGACGTTTGAGGCGCAGTGCCACACCATACAATGCAGGTTCGGAAATCCCGGCGACAATGGCTGAAGCCGCCGCGGCCAGCGCCGTCTGACGCAGTTCCGGATTTTTGGTACGCCATGCGACCGCCAGTGAAGAACCCCCCAGGGACAGGTTTGCGCCGATTTCGGATGGCATGACCATGCCTTCTTTACCGGTTTCAGCGATGGTCTGAATAATGGTTGGCGTAAACACACGGTGCATGCCGGTCATCACCAGCAGCGGCCAGGCCGCCCCCATAATAGCGACTGACAGCCAGCCCAGATAACTGTGTACGGTATACACCGCCGCAGAAATCCCGGTGCCAATCCAGATGCCCAGCGGGCCGATCAGCATGATGGCAACGGGGGCTGCGATCAGCATAATCAGCATAGGTTTCAGGAAGTTTTTAGTGACGACCGGCGTGATACGGTCCACCCATTTTTCAATGTAAGACAGCAGCCAGGTCATGCACAGCGCCGGAATAACGGTGTAGGTGTATTTCACCGCCGTGACTGAAATGCCGATAAATTCGACTTTCTGCCCCTGCGCCGCTTTCGCCATTAAATCGATAAATGCAGGATGGACAAGGACACCGGCAATCGCAATCGCCAGCGACATATTGGTTTTAAACTTCACCGCCGCTGATGCCGCCACCATAACCGGCAGGAAGAAGAATGCGCCGTCGCCAATGGTGTTGAGGATGACGAGCGTTGAAGCGCCCTTACCTAACACACCGGTCATATCCAGGATCATCGCCAGCAGTTTCACCATGGAGCCACCGATAATGGCCGGGATCAGGGGCGACATAGTGCCGATCAGCGCATCCAGGATGCCGGAGCCGATGCGTTTGAGGGTGATTTTGTTTTTTACCGGCGCGTCATTGTTACCGGCAGAAAACCCTTCCGGCAGCAATTTCAGCACTTCAGCGTACGCCTGAGAAACGTTGTTACCGATGATCACCTGACACTGTTTTTCGTTGCGCACCACGCCCATCACGCCGCTAATGGCTTTCAGTGTCGCGGCATCAACGGCCGATTCGTCATTCAGTACGAAACGTAGCCGCGTCATGCAGTGCGTCACTGCCGCCACGTTCTGTGGGCCGCCGATGGCATCAACAATCGACTGTGATATTGCTGCAAAATTTTTAGACATGAGTAACAACTCTCTCGGATTCATAGGGTTATGAATGTTTTTCAGAAGCACTGACTTCTGTGAAACCGCTTTTTATGAAACATGGTGGTTTTGGTGAAACAATAGGTAACCGGTTTCACACGAGAATGTGCAGTTCCTTGCGAGACTTCAATAAAAAATTGCAACGTCGTTTTATTTTTGTGATGGTGATCTCTCACTATCGTTCTGTTATGCCAAAAACATCGCAAAACCGCTGAAATGTGTAGAATGGCGGCTCATTTTTATCTTTCAGGAAACCCTGATGTCGACAATGCAGGAAGTGGCAACCAAAGCGGGCGTTTCCAAAGCCACCGTTTCCCGTGTGCTTTCCGGTAAAGGTTATGTAAGCCAGGAAACCAAAGATCAGGTCTTTAAAGCCATCGAGGAAGCGGGATACCGGCCGAATTTACTGGCGCGCAACCTGGCGACCAGCAAATCGATGTGCATCGGTCTGGTGGTGACCAACACGCTGTATAACGGCAACTATTTCAGTGAGATAATTTCTCAGGCGGCCAAAAAACTCGACGCCAACGGACGTCAGCTGATCCTGGTTGATGGCAAACACAGCGCCGAAGAAGAACGCGAAGCCATTCAGTTTCTGCATGATTTACGCTGTGACGGCATCATTATTTATCCGCGTTTTTTATCCGTGGATGAAATGGATGAACTGATCGACAAATATAATAAGCCGGTGATGGTCGTTAACCGTAAACTGCGCAAACATCAGAGCCATTGTATTTATTGCGACCACAAAGGATCCGGTTTTAAGGCCACGCAGGCGCTGATTGAACGTGGCCACCATCATATTGCGTTTATCACCGGCTCCCTGGATTCCCCGACAGCCATTGAACGTCTTTCCGGTTATAAAGAAGCGCTCGCAGCAGCCGGACTGCCGGTCAAGGAATCGCTGATTGTGCAGGGGAAATGGTCTGCGGCCAGCGGCGCTGCCGCCGTCGAAACCCTGCTGACGAGCGGCGAACCGTTCAGCGCTATTCTGGCCAGTAATGATGAAATGGCGATTGGCGCGATGAAAAAACTCAACGAAGCCGGTATTTCGGTACCTTCACAGGTTTCGGTGATCGGGTTTGATAATATTCCCACCGCACCGTTTCTTATTCCCGCATTGTCGAGCGTGAAAGACCCGGTCAGCGATATGGTCAGTGAAGTCATTTATCAGATTATTTCTATGCTCGACGGCGGCTATTTATCTGAACAGAATAAATTCGTGTCAGAGCTTATTCTGCGGGAGTCGGTGATTGACGGGCCTTATCTAAACCGAGCTGAAGTGGTAGACTCAAACTGTTAATTCGTTGTTTTTATGGATATTATTATTGAAATTACTTATAGGGAATAGTTAGTCAAACAAGTGTTTAGAAGGAGTTAAACGATGAGTGAAATGATTCACAAAAATATTCGCACGCCAAAAATTTTATCAGAAGGTGATATTGGACGCCCTGTCAGTGCAGGCGCAATGACAATTCAAAACTGTGCCGTTATGCGCCCGCTTCCCTGCATTGTCATTCTCGTCCACGGCGTGAATGATGTCGGTGAGGCTTACCAGGATCAGGATACCGGCATTTGTGCCGGACTGAATACCCGCCTCGGGCGTCAGGATCTTCATCCCCATGAATGGAAAACGCACGAATTCATGATTTCCGACGCCAGTGACAATGTCGCGAAACTCACCTGTAGTGTGCAGGATCACACCTGTATCGGGGTCGCTAACCGTTCACCGGTTATTCCGTTTTACTGGGGTTATAAACCGGTCGACCATGACACCTGGGAGCAGGATCAGAAGCAGTACCGAAAAGACTTACCTGAAAAACACCATAACGCTGACCTGCCTTACGATACCTACCGCGAAAATGATGCTGTCAAAATACGACAACATGACAATCAAAATATCGACAATCTCAATAACTGGCTTGACCCGACATCCGCCAAAGGCGGCGGCACTTTTGCCAATGCCACCACCTGCATTCCGGATATGTTTGGTCCCGGTGCATCCGGCCGTATTTTAGAAGCCGTCGGGCTGTTCAAATCCCGCAGTGATCTCGAAAATCACGGCGACTGGAGTCATCCTATTTACCAAAACCCGCACCGGATTTATCAGGCTTATGCCGCACGCCGACTGGCGGATCTGATTTTAGATATTCGTCGCAATGAGCTTACACGCGATGACACTATTAATATTGTTGCCCACAGTCAGGGCACGATAATTACCATGCTGGCCAACATGTGGGTGCAGGCTGAAGGCGCGGCACCCGCCGACTGCGTAATACTCAATCATTCGCCGTATGCGCTGGAGAACCGCTGGCTGGAAAACGCCATGCCCGGAAATCAGCAAACCCGTCAGGGACGACAAAAAACGCTGCGCAATTTTTGCCAGCTTATGTCTCAAAACGCTCTCTACGCACCGGGTGCAACCTCTCATGACAGTGCCTATCTTCAGCAATTGCACGACACCGGCTGTATTTCATTAAATAAATCACCGTGGGACGACCCGCTATATAACCGTAATAATTTCGGCAAGGTGTATAACTATTTTTGTCCTAACGATCAGGTGGTCTCCATGTCGCCCATTCAGGGGTTCGGCTGGCGGGGGATCCCCGATAAAATCAAAGCACAGTCAGGTGACAACCTCTATCAGCGTGTTTTCTGTAAAGACGTCGTTGTCGGCGATAAGACAGCGTTTCATTTTGAGATGCCTGCACGTCAACCTGATGACTCAGCCGATACCGGCTATTCATTTACCGACGTCACCGTCAATGCCCCGGTTTTACCCGATCCTTTTGTCTTTAAGCTGATGGCACAGGGAAAAGGTTATAAGGCGGCGCTGAGCGGTAACGATCCTAAAATGGCTAAAGCCGCGATGAAAGCCGAACGTTTTCCTGCCGAATGTATTGATGTCCCCGCCTCCGCACAATTTCAATATCTGGATAATGGTGTGGCGCTGAACGAAGCCCAGCTGGAAGAGCTGAGAAGCCAATATCCCTGGGATATTGTCAGCGGCATTTATCATGAACTTAATGGCTATTTCCGCCAGCTGGTAGTGCTGCGCCGGATGACAGATAAAGAACTGAACCGGGCAATAAAAATGGATACCACGTTCAGCCAGCACTCCTCTATTGTGACCAACATTGAAGTGGCGCAGAAATCTACCGCGTTTGATCTGGCCATCGGACAATGTCAGGCATTTGAATATCAGGATTTCTGGGAAGGATTGTTATTAAAAGCTGACTGGCGTCGTGAAATGAATCCGGATCCAAGTGTTAAAAAGTACTATCTGGATGGCGTACTACCGAAAGCAGTAAAGGCACTTATGAACAAACCCGAACGGGAAAAAGGAATGCCTATGGGAGATTTCGGTGTTTTGAATGATTATGGCGCTCGTGTCAGGCCAAATAGTCTGGGTACGAATCTGACAGATGTTTTGCAGTGGGAAATGCCAGCGCCTCAGATTTGAGCAAGGAAGTTCTATGAAAAGCACTAAAATAACATTAACAAGCCTGTTGATTTTTTGGTCTGGAGTCGGACTATCAACCCCCTACAAGACGCCTCTACAAGTTGTTTATCAATTTGACGCTCATCGTTATCTCGAACTTGAAGGAAATCATTGCGAAGGCGCGTTGTGGTACGTCGACATAACAAGAAATATACGGACTGAAGTGGTCCATCGTGACAACCCAATATTTCGGATTTCATTTTTTAAATTTGTGCATCCATTTGAAAAATATATTGCAATTCCATGGGATGACTTATCTGGTTTCTTGATTTCAAAAGATTATGGCCGTACATGGGAGGGAGCCCGTTTCTCCCCCGGTACCGGCGCGGTTCAGTACGGGGCTGACGGCCCACAACGGGACGAAATCGAATCCATCACTGTCGTCAACGATCAGGGCTATGTGTTGACCAAACACGGCGACCTTTATATGAGTTCAAAACCGTTTGACGACCCACGTCTTGAACCCGGCGGAAGCGGCATTGATTATACCGTTGCAAATAGCCGTGGACAGATGCAAACCCATCATATTCGCCCCGGATATGGCGGAGGTAAATGGGGCAACGAATACGTTTCGTGGAACTCATTCGCCGGACCAAAACACTGGACCATCGATACTTACAGAGCCAATTTCCAGAACATCCCCAACAAAGTCCCAGAGGTGAAAAATTATACCGGCTGGGATCGTATGCGGTGTGATCCGGATTTGGGTTTATCGGCAAAATGAAGCCGAAACCGCAAATAAAACCTGAGTGCTTTTAAGCGCCAAAGATGAAGCCGCACCCTGTTGCGGCTTTTTTATTGAAATTTTAACAGTATGTAAAACATGAACATTCTGTGCCTTTTTATTAAAGCCTTAATCTGTGCTGCCGATAACTTCCCTGTTATTTAAAACTCCAATAACAAATTTCACTTAAGACCGTTATTTTTGCTAAATATTCTTAAATTTAAGTAGGTTAGAAGCAAAATTTGGCGAAGTGAGAATTTTCTTATGCTAACGTTTCACAAGCACACCACAGCAAAAATGCGTCGGGAACAGGCGCACTATTTAGCCGGACTCTGATTTGGACGGACCCCGTGCAGAGACGGCCAGCTATCAGGCAAATAATATGAGTGAAGATTCTGATGTACTTTATCGATTGCTGGTTCAGCGCGTAGAAGACTACGCCATTTACATGCTGACGCCCGATGGCCATATTGCGAACTGGAATGCCGGTGCGCAGCGGGCAAAAGGTTATACGCCAGAAGAAGTTGTCGGTAAGCATTTTTCCTGTTTTTACACCGAAGAAGACCGACAAAACGGATGGCCACAACGCGGGCTGGAAACAGCACGTTCCACCGGCCGTTACGAATCCGAAGGCTGGCGACAGCGCAAAGACGGCACGCGCTTCTGGGCGCACATCATTATTGAAGCCTTGCGCGAAGCCGGGGAGATCATCGGATTTGCCAAAATCACCCGTGATATCACGGAGCGTCGCGAAACGGAACAGGCACTGTTACAGGCCAAAGAACTGGCCGAATCCAACAGCGAACAACTGTCGTCTTTATCACAGTTCCTTAATACCGTGATCGCGAATATCCCCTCCTCGGTGATTGTCGAGAATGCTGTCTCACGTGAAATTCTGCTGGTCAACCGCCAGGCAGAGCGTCTGCTGGGGATCCCCCGCGATAAAATGCTCGGCAAGCGCCCGCAGGATTGTATGGGTGTCGGGCTGAGCACTTTTATTAATAAACAGTCGGATGAATGTCTGCGTGCAGAAGGCGTACACCGCAGCGAGCAGCAATTGCTGACCGCCATTGGCGACCGGACATTGCAGACCACCAGTTCAGTGATCCGCGGGCACGATCCGCAGACCAGTTACGTTATGATGATTGCCGATGACGTGACAGATCAACAGGCCGCGCATGCCCGTATTCATCACATGGCGCATCATGATAATCTGACCAGTCTGCCGAACCGTATCCTGTTCAGCCAGCGCCTCAACGAGGCGTTGCAGCGCGATAGCTATACGCAAAGCCATACTGCCACGCTGTGCCTGGATCTCGATAATTTCAAGAATGTGAATGACGCGCTTGGCCATCAGATTGGTGATGAGCTGCTGCGTGCAATTGCCAAACGTCTGCGCATGACGCTGCGCGATGACGACACACTGGCGCGCATCGGCGGTGATGAATTTGCCGTGGTGCTGCCGGGGCTGAAAGACATTTCCGCCGCACATCAGATTTCCAAACGTCTGATTGAATCGGTACGTCCTCCGGTGATCATCGACGGCCATTCACTGACCGTCGGCCTGAGCATCGGTATTGCGCTCGCCGGTTCGGCGCAAAGCACCCCGGATCAACTGCTGCGTCGTGCGGATATGGCATTATATGAAGCCAAACGTAACGGCCGTAACCGTTACGAAGATTTCCGCCTGGAGATGGATGCCGCCGCGCGCAAACGCCGTGTGGTGGAAATGGATTTACGCGACGCCATTACCTGTAATCAGTTACGTCTTTACTACCAGCCGATTACTGATGCCCGTCACGATGCGGTGATAGGTTACGAGGCGCTGATGCGCTGGCATCACCCGGAAAACGGGCTGATCATGCCGGTCGATTTCATTCCGATTGCCGAAGAAACAGGGCTGATCCACAGTCTGGGTTCCTTTGCCTTGCACGAAGCCTGCCGCGAAGCCGTCACCTGGAAAGACAATCAGACGATTGCCGTTAACCTCTCGCCGGTACAGTTCAAAAACAGCGGCCTGGTGTCGGTGGTGGAATCAGCACTGGAAGCCTCGGGTCTGGATCCGTCACGTCTGGAAGTAGAAATCACGGAATCGGTACTGCTCGACAATACGCTCGGTAATATCAGCACATTGAGAAAACTCAAATCGCTGGGTGTACGGATTGCGCTGGACGATTTCGGCACCGGTTATTCATCGCTGAGTTATCTGCGGTCATTCCCGTTCGACAAAATCAAAATTGACCGGTCATTCATTAACGACATGCATGACAGCCGCGAAGCCCTGGCGATCATCCGTGCCATCACCGGCATGAGCCGCAGCCTTGATATTCAGACCACGGCAGAAGGTGTGGAAACTGATGAGCAGTTCCGGCGTCTGAAAGAAGAAGGTTGTACGTTGTTCCAGGGATACTTCTTCGGACGACCTCAACCCTCAGAGTTACGACTAACCGGGTTTGCACCCCTCTGATGATAGTTATTAGACACGGGTTTTGTCGGGAGTGATCGGGGGAACAGCGGTATATAAACCTGTTATTTCTGACGATAACCCCAAACAAAGACCGCGGGTTGCCACCCACACTGGCCCTAAGAGGCGCCTGTCGCCGCGCCTCTTAGGAATCTCCGGCTCTTTCACAGCGCGCTCCGCTTGCTGGCTATGTTTCAGGTATCTCAGCGACAGGCTGGAAATCTTGCCGCTTCGCGGTTCCTTCACCCGGTCCTGGAGCCTCTGGTCTCCAGGCCGCTCCATTCAGCAAGATTTCTGAATCGCCCGCACGATCTTAAATTCAAAGGCGGATTATTTTGGGTTTTGCCTTGCACGCTCCCTGCGAAAACCTGACCAGTAGTCACAAACTGGCAGACGAAACCACTGCCCGCATCCTCTCCGGCCTGCGAATTATTCCTTAATACCCCGCCCGGGCCTTTCCTTCTTTGGTGAAGCAACGATATAGCGAACCATTAGCTAAGTTATTCCGCTTATTTGATCGACTTCTCATACCGATAAATCACGCACCATTACGATCCGTTAACATTATTTTAACGCACTACACTTGTGCATATCAGATAAATATCAATGTCTTATAAACCATAAATCGATCCTCTCTCTAAAGCGGGTGATTTTTTATACATTTGAAATTAAAAACAAATTCTCCGTTTTGCAAAACTTTCTCATGAACCATTACAAAATTGGTTCGGAAAATGCAAAGGACTGACTAACGATTTAATTCCCAGCGGGAAACTGAAATATGACAACACACTCCGGGGCGCAATCTCCTTCTAACGGCACCTCGAATTCAGCACTTGAACAGCTGCGACAGCTGATACAACAGCATCCGGATCAGACTCAACCGCTGCCGGCAGAACGCGATCTGATGCAGATGTTTGATGTCGGCCGCCGGGAAATCCGCCGGGCGCTGGATGTGCTGGAAGAGGAAGGCCGGGTGTGGCGCAAGCAGGGGAAAGGCACGTTTATCGGACCGAATGGCCCTGCCCGGCCGCTGAGTCTGCAGGCGTTGCCGAAACAATCTAATTTGCAGGAAGTGATGGAAGCCCGTCTGCAAATTGAACCGGGGCTGGCGAAATATGCCGCCCTGCGTGCCACGCCGGAACAGATCCAGCTTATGCGCCGTTTACTGGACAAGGTGAAAACGATGTCACGCGGCGACCCGGATCAGATTGAGCTTTGGGACAGCGCCTTTCACCGCGCCATCGCCGATGCCGCCGGTAACCGGTTGTTGCTCGGTCTGTTCGATGCCGTCGACGCCATACGTCGGGATCCGAGCTGGCTGGCGGTGCGCAACGCGGCGCGTAATCAGGAGCGCCTGAACCGTTACGACGATCACCACGAACGCATCGTAGAACACATTGCCGCACGCCAGCCGAAAGAGGCCGCAAAAGTGATGCGCGAGCATCTACTGGCGCTGCAACAGGCATTTCTTTCCACCCTGCATGATGAGGAGGATTTTACTGATGACTGACCCGGCAGGCCCCGTCACACCACTGTTACACATCAGCAACCTGCGTGTGCAGTTTTCCGGTTCACCGGCCACCGTACTCGACGACATTTCCTTACAGCTTGAAGCAGGAGAAACACTGGCGCTGGTGGGCGAATCCGGTTGCGGTAAAAGCGTCACTTCGCTGGCACTGATGGGATTATTGCCCGCCGGCGCAAAAGTATTGCAGGGGGATATCCGCCTGAATAACACCTCCCTCACCGGTCTGTCGGAGCGTCAGTATGCTGACCTGCGCGGTCAGGAGCTGGCAATGATTTTTCAGGAACCGATGACTTCACTCAATCCGGCGCTGACACTCGGCGATCAACTGGCCGAAGCGGTGATGCGTCATCAGGGCGCCGGCAAAAAACCGGCTCGTGAACAGGCCCTGGAAATGCTCAAAAAAGTGCAGATCCCGGCCCCGGAACTGCGGATGGATGCCTATCCGCACCAGCTTTCCGGCGGCATGCGTCAGCGCGTGATGATTGCCATGGCACTGGTCAACCGTCCGCAACTGCTGATTGCCGATGAACCCACTACCGCGCTGGACGTCACCATTCAGGCGCAGATCCTCGCCCTGCTCAACCGTATTCAGCAGGAAACCGGCAGCGCGTTATTGCTGATTACACACGACCTGGGCGTGGTGGCAGAAGTCGCCGACAGCGTGGCGGTGATGTACGCCGGGCAGATTGTCGAGCAGGGTCAGGTAGCCGATATTTTCAATAATCCGCAGCACCCTTACACCATCGGACTGATGGGGTCGATGCCATCGCTGGCCTCACGGCAGGGTGCACTTTCCACCATCCCCGGTGCCGTGCCGTTACCCAAAGACATGCCGCAGGGATGCCGTTTTTCAACGCGCTGCCCGTTTGCCGCCGAACGCTGCCACCGGGAGCGCCCGCCGTTGCGCGCCCTGAATCAGTCGCCGCACCACGTCGCCTGTTTCTTCGCACCGCTGGAAAACCATTTCACGTTGTCCGCCGAAGGAGCCTGCGCATGAGCCTCGCCCCCCGCCCCATTCTGGAAGCCGCCGGACTGAGCAAAGTCTTTAAAGGCCCGTCATCATTATTCAGCACACCGAAAATCGTGCAGGCAGTCGATCGTGTGTCCTTACGCGTCTGGCACGGCGAAACGCTGGCGATTGTCGGCGAATCCGGCTCAGGGAAATCGACACTGGGCCGGCTGTTGTTGCAACTGCTCAGCGCCTCTGACGGTGACGTATTCTACGAAGGCGAAAACCTGAAACGGTTTTCCGCTGACCAGATGAAAAAGCTGCGCCGCGACCTGCAAATCATCTTTCAGGATCCGTTTGCCTCACTCAACCCGCGCATGACCGTGGAAGAGATCGTTGGCGAGCCGCTGTGGCTGCACAACATTGTCAGGGGTAAAGCGGACAGGCAGGCGAAAGTACGTGAACTGCTGACCACCGTCGGCCTGCCATCCGCTTTCAGTAACCGCTATCCCCATGAGTTTTCCGGCGGCCAGCGCCAGCGCATCGGTATCGCCCGCGCGCTGGCGTCCTCGCCGAAACTGCTGCTGGGAGATGAACCGGTGTCGGCGCTCGATGTGTCGGTGCAGGCGCAGGTGGTCAATCTGCTGGAAAGCCTGAAACAACAGTTCGGGCTGACGATGATTATCGTCGCACACGGTCTGGCTGTGATCCGCCATATGAGCGACCGCGTAGCGGTGATGTACCTCGGGCAAATCGTCGAACTGGCCAGCACCGATGACATTTTTGATCAGCCGCTGCATCCGTATACCCAGGCGCTGATTGCGTCCGCGCCGTTGCTCACGCCCGGCGTTAAACGGCCGGTGCCGGTGCTGCAGGGCGACATGCCCAATCCGGCCAATATGCCTTCCGGCTGCCGTTTCCATACCCGTTGCGCCTATGCCACCGACGCATGTCGGCAGGTGGAGCCGCAACTTGAAACCGTCAGTGACAACCGCATGGTGGCCTGCCACCGCTGGAGCGAACTGCAACGGGATCGCACCTCGGTGCTGATTCCGTCGCCGTCCGCTGCATTTACCTTACGGCGTGCGCTGTTTGAACAGGCAAGCCAGTCCCGGCTTTCACTTTCCACCCCAACATCAACCCAGGGAACCCGACCATGAGATATGCACCCCGCTTAACTGCCTGCATTCCGGCCTTAATGTTGCTGACGTATGCGGGCCTTGCCCACGCAGAAAGCACCCTGCGCGTCGGCCTTGGCAGCGATCCTGACATGCTGGATCCGGCCACGGCGCGCACCTATTACGGACGTTTCGTGTTCAGCGCCATGTGTGAGCGTCTGGTGGATGTCGATCAACACCTTAAAATCGTGCCGGGCCTGGCGAAAGACTGGTCATACAGCGAGGACGGCAAAACGCTGACCATGAATTTGCGCGAAGGCGTGACCTTCCATGATGGCGAGAAATTTGATGCACAGTCGGTGAAATACAACATCGAACGCTACCTGACGCTGCCGGGTTCCCTGCGTAAAAGTGAGTTGTCATCTGTTGAATCCGTCGACGTCACCGCGCCGTACACCGTGGTTTTCCACCTGAAAACGGCGGACGCTGCGCTGCTGATGCAACTGACCGACCGCGCGAGCACCATTCTGGCCCCTGCGGCCACTGCCAAAGGCAACGTGGCGGCGCACCCGGTCTGTTCCGGTCCGTATGAATTTGTCAGCCGCGTTCAGCAGGACCGCATTGTGCTCAAACGCTTTGATAACTACTGGAACAAAGGCGCGTATCACTTTGATAAAGTGGTGTTTCTGCCGATTCCGGATGCGTCAGTACGCTTAGCCAACCTGCGTGCAGGCGATCTGGATATTACCGAAGGCATTGCTGCCAGCGACACCGCAACGGTCAAAGCCGACAGCAATTTGCAACTGGCGAGCACCACCGGCCTCGGGTACATGGGGCTGACGATCAATATCGCCAACGGCACCGCCAACACCAATACGCCGCTGGCGAAAGATGCCCGCGTGCGTCAGGCACTGTCGCTGGCGATTGACCGCGACGCACTGAACCAGGTGGTCTTCCAGGGGCAATACACCCCGGCGAATCAGGCCTTCTCGCCTGCCAGCCCGTATCACGCTGACATTCCGGTGCCCAAACGCGATATCGAAAAAGCCAAAGCGCTGCTGGCACAAGCCGGCGTAAAAACCCCAATGACTATCGATTTCCTGGTCGCCAACAACCCGACGTCACAGCAGGTTGCGCAGGTACTTCAGGCGATGGTCAGCGAAGCGGGCATTAACCTGAATCTGCAAATGACGGAGTACGCCACGCTGCTTGATCGCCAGCAACGCGGTGAATTCAAAATGAGCATGTCCGGCTGGTCAGGACGTCCGGATCCTGATGGCAATATTTTCTCATTCATCCATACCCAAGGCGGCCTGAACGACGGCAAATACAGTAATCCGCAGGTCGATCAGTGGTTACAGGAAGCGCGTCTGACCAGCGATGTGGAAAAACGTAAGGCACTGTACAAACAGGTGGTTGAGCAGGAAAACATCGACGACCCGCTGTTATACCTGTACTTCGAACCGCGTATTTTCGGCATGAGTAAAAAAGTCAGCGGTTTTGTGCCTTACGCCGACGGCCTGATCCGGTTACGGGGTCTGACACTGAACAAATAATTGACTGGGGATAGACGATGTTAGAACTGGTGATGAAACGGCTGATTTCAGCCATACCGACACTGTTTCTGGTTACGCTGATGGTGTTCTCGTTGCAGAAATTACTGCCCGGCGACCCGATCACCGCGATGGCCGGTGAGGAGCGGGATCCGGCAGTGATTGCGCAGTTACGCGAGCAATATCATCTTAATGACCCGATCCCCAGCCAGTATTTCCACTGGGTCGGCAACGCGCTGCGCGGCGATTTCGGCACCTCGCTGCGCACGCAGGAACCGGTATTACAACTGATCGCCAGCAAACTGCCGGTCACGCTGGAACTGTCGCTGCTGGCAATGATCGTGGCGCTGATTATCGGCATCACCATGGGCGTGCTCGCGGCAGTTCATAAAGGCACATGGATAGATAACGGTACCAATTTTCTGGCGCTGTCGGGAATTTCGATCCCTCATTTCTGGCTGGGTGTGCTGCTGATTATGCTGTTCTCGGTGAAACTGCACTGGCTTCCGGCGTCCGGTTACGTGCCATTCTCAGAAGATCCGCTGCAAAACCTGAAAACCATGCTGCTGCCTGCGGCGGTGCTCGGTACCGGGCTTTCTGCCACCCTGATGCGCCACACACGTGCGGCGATGATTGCGGTGCTGAAAGCCGATTACATCCGCACTGCCCGTGCCAAAGGCCTGCTGCCGAAAAAGGTGATCATGAAACACGCGCTGCGCAATGCGCTGGTGCCGGTCATCACGCTCACCACGCTGCTGTTCGGCGAACTGCTGGGCGGCGCGGTGCTCAGCGAGCAGGTTTTCACTATTCCGGGCTTTGGCAAAATGATCGTTGATTCAGTGTTCAATCGCGATTACGCCGTGGTTCAGGGCGTGGTGATGGTGGTCGCGGTCGGTTTTCTGCTGATGAATCTGCTGGCCGACGTGCTGTACGTGCTGGTCAACCCCCGCATGCGGAGAGCCTGAGATGAGCGCTTCTGTGATTTCCGTGACAACGTCACTCCCTGCCCGCGAACCGAACCGCGTGCTGCGCAAATTCCTGCGCAACAAAAGCGCGGTGACCGGCGCGGTGCTGGTCGCAATGTTCGCGATAATGGCGTTGCTCGCCCCGTGGATTTCGCCGTTTGACCCGATCAAAGCGGATTTTATGGCCGTGCGTAAAGCCCCTTCCGCTCTGCACTGGCTGGGCACCGATGAACTGGGGCGTGACATTTTATCGCGCCTGTTTTGGGGAGCCCGCACCTCGCTGATGGCCGGTTGTGTGTCGGTGATTATCGCGATTGTGATCGGCGTTCCGCTGGGGCTTCTCGCCGGTTTCTGGCAGGGCTGGCTGGACAGCATTATTTCCCGTGTGGTTGAAGCGTTGCTGTCGTGTCCGTTTCTGGTGCTGGCGATTGCGCTGGGGGCATTTCTCGGCCCGAGCCTTGGCAATGCGATGATCGCCATCGGGCTTTCTGCCATGCCGATTTTCGCCCGCCTGACCCGAGCGCAGGTAATGAGTATCCGCAACGAAGAATATATTGAAGGGGCGCGGGCAATCGGCCTGCCCGACCGCTGGATCCTCTGGCGCTATGTGCTGCCGAATGTGTTATCGCCGATCCTGGTGCAGGCGACGCTGGCGATTGCTTCGGCGATCATCACCGAAGCCAGCCTGTCGTTCCTCGGCCTCGGCCAGCAACCGCCGGACGCCTCGTGGGGTGCGATGCTCAACACGGCGCGCAGCTTCCTTGAGCAGTCGCCATGGATGTCGATTTTCCCCGGTCTGGCGATTTTCCTCACTGTACAGGGTTTCAATTTGCTGGGTGACGGGCTGCGTGATGCGCTCGACCCGCGTTCCGAATAAACCGTTTGCTGCTTTTTTAAGGAAGAATACATGTCTGAGAATTACGATTTTAACGTGGCTTATCCGACCCTGCGTCCGACCATGATGGGCGACAATGCGGTCTGCGCATCACAGCCGCTGGCCGCCCAGGCGGGCATGAAAATGCTGATGCTGGGCGGAAACGCCGCCGACGCGGCCATCGCCACCGCCATCGCACTCACCGTGCTCGAACCCAGCGGCAACGGCGCAGGCAGCGACGCATTCGCGATCGTCTGGGACGGCAAAAAAGCCCACGGACTTAATGCATCAGGCCGTTCACCGGCGGCGTGGACGCCGGAATATTTCGCCGCCAAAGGGTTAGACGCCGTACCGACCTATGGCTGGGATGCGGTCACCGTACCGGGCGCCGTCTCCGGCTGGGTGGCACTGGCAAAACGCTTCGGCACCCTGCCGCTGTCCACACTGGCACAACCGGCGATTGATTATGCCCGCAACGGTTTTCCGGTATCGCCGCTGATTGGTCGCCTGTGGGAGATCGCGGTGAAAAAACTGCATAACCAGCCAGGCTTTATGGAATGTTTCGCCCCAGACGGACGTGCGCCAAAAATCGGGGAAATCTTCCGTAATCCGGCACTGGCCGACTCGCTGGAACTGATCGCTAACACCGAAGGTGAAGCGTTTTATCGCGGTGAACTGGCCGAAAAAATGGTAGCGCACTGTCAGGCTAACGGCGGTGCGATGACGCTGGACGATCTGGCGAACCACCAGGCCGACTGGGTAGAAACCCTGCAGCAATCCTTTGCGGGTGGTTCGGTTCATGAACTGCCGCCGAACGGTCAGGGCATCGCCACGCTGATTGCACTGGGCATTCTCGACAAGCTGAATGTCGGCAGCCAGCCGGTGGATTCAGTGGAAACCACGCATCTGTGCATTGAAGCGATGAAACTGGCACTGGCAGATCTGGATCAGCATGTCACCGACAGCGACCATATGTTCTTCGATCCGCAACTGTTCCTGAACGATGATTATCTGGCAGAACGGGCAAAACTGATTGACCGCACAAAAGCCAGTGACGTGACCTACGGCGCGCCGCGTCCGGGTGGCACCGTATATCTGACCGCCGCGGATGCCAGCGGCATGATGGTGTCTTTCATTCAGTCAAATTACATGGGCTTTGGTTCCGGCATTGTGGTGCCGGGTACCAGCATCAGCCTGCAAAACCGTGGTTGCGGTTTCACCCTCGACCCGACCCACGCCAACTGCGTCGCGCCGGACAAACGCACATTGCATACTATTATTCCGGCCTTCGCACAGGACGCTGCGGGAAAACCGCTGATGTCGTTCGGCCTGATGGGCGGCCCGATGCAGGCGCAGGGGCATCTGCAACTGGCGCTGCGCGTGATGCTGTATAAGCAAAATCCGCAGGCGGCTATTGATGCGCCGCGCTGGCGCATCAACGGCGGCCGCCAGGTGGCGATTGAATCAACGTTTAACCACAATACGCTGGCGGCACTGCGCGCTATGGGCCATGAACTGATCGTTGAAGACCCGCTCGGCGGCCATTCATTTGGCGGCGCGCAGGTGATTGTCACTAATCCGGCAGGCGGTTATCTGGCTGGCACCGAATCCCGTAAAGACGGACAAGCACTGGTGATGTAGGTCTGGTTTCACTCTGCACCGCAAGTCGGTTTTGCCTTGCTCCTCCCCCAAAGCGAAGGGGGAGGGAGTTACTGCCATCTTTGTGACTTCCCTTCCAGATATTGGCTAAATCATTGTAATTCGATCCCATCGCTATAAATATTTGAAACAGCGTTCTATAAATGAATGGGTGAGTACTTTACCCTTTCATATGGAGAACGAATGTATGACCAGCCCACTGTTTCATGGCGTGATCCCCCCTGTCGCAACGATCCTCAATGAGAATGAGCAGCTTGACCGACCGGGGATGGCGCGTCTGATTGATTTTGCTATTGAAGGCGGCGTAAACGGCCTGTTTTTCCTCGGCAGCGCGGGAGAATTCGCGCATATGTCTCAGGCGCTGCGTCATGAAGTGGCGGAGTTTTGCACGGAACATGTTGGCGGGCGCGTACCGGTATTGATTGGCGCGGCGCATCCGGGCACGGCAGAAACGCTGGCGTTCGCACAGCACGCGAAAAGCGTCGGTGCCGACGGCGTCGTGGTGGTGAATCCCTACTACAACCCGGTAACCGAAGATGCGCTGTATCTGCATTACCGCACGATTGCTGAAGGTGCCGGTTTGCCGGTGATCATGTACAACTATCCGGGACTGACCGGTCAGCCGCTGCCTGTCAGCCTGATCACACGTCTGGCGCTGGAGTGTCCGAACATTGCCGGCCTGAAGGACACCGTGGACAGCCTGAACCATATCCGCGAAACGATTCAGGCCGTGAAACCCCATCGCCCTGATTTCGCCGTATTCTCCGGTTATGACGAATATCTTTTTGGCACGCTGATACTGGGCGGCGACGGTGCTATTCCCGCCAGCGCCAATTTTGCCCCGCAACTCACCTGCGGGATTTACCGCGCCTGTAAAGAGAAAGATTTCGCCACCGCCGTGGAACTGCAACAGCGGTTATCTTTCCTGCCGCCGCTTTATACACTGGATACGCCGATCTACAACGTCATCAAATACGCCATCTCTCAGGTCATCAGTGAAATACCGGTGTATTCACTCAAACCGGCTCTGCCGCTGAGCAATGAGAAGCAAAAGGTTGTCCGTGAGATTTTGCAGAAAGCGGGTGTGTTGAACTGACCGCATTGGCTGCAAAACCTTCTCCCGTCATTTCTCTTCACCGGGAGAAGGAATCTAAATCGAAATCATTACTATTCCGCTTTAATATTCGTTACTCTATTCCTATGATTTATCGAGCCGAATGACTTTCATAGCGTAATGATGCAAACACTCCTCGACAGTTTCCGCGAAACGCCGGTCAGCTGGGTGGCAGAAACGTTCAAACCCATGTCGCCTCTGGTGACCAATGCGGTGCCTATGTTGCGACTGACCACCGCAGAAGGCTGCGCCAGCGTGCTTAAACGTTATCTGGACGCCAATGCGGCCGATGCCGCGCAGTGCGATAAGCGCCGGGCGCGGATTTCAATGTGGTCGCAATGGTATTTTGCCACCCTGTTGCCAGCCTGGGTGATTGTCTCCCTGCGTCACGGCTGGCAGTTACCTATCGCCGCCGACAATGTCTACCTGTGCATGCAGGAAGAAGGATTACCGGCACAAATTTATCTCGACGGTGAAGGTGAAGCCCTGATATCCGCAGAACCGATGGCGCGCTTTGATGTGATGATCGAGCAGCAATTGCGCCCCGTTTGCGAAGCGCTGGCGGAATTCTCCGGCCTGAAACCGGGGATTTACTGGAGCAATGCGGCGATCCGTGTCGGCTGGGGCGTTAAGCAGGCAGAGCTGGTCGGTGCGGATATCTCAGACGGCATGCGCCTGATGGAATCGCGCGAGCTGCGTTATGGCGGTAAAAATCCGTTATTTCAGCCACTGCGTGCTGAAGATCCTTCTGATCCTGACAGTCCGCAGTACCGTAAACAGTGCTGCCTACGCTACGATCTGGAAGACCATGCCATGTGCCCTTCCTGCCCGTTATTGCTAGCAGAACGCAAATCCGGCAAAAGACGCAAAACCGTTGCCGGTTAAATCAAACACTTACAAACGCTGACTAAGCTTAGCGTAAAAAATGATTGGATCTTAGCGGCAGATAATTATAAGAATTGGGTTATATAGACCAACGAGGTATTTATCATGACTATGAAAAAACATGAGAGCTGGCCCTCGGCTCTTAACTCGCTGGCCTCAGAGGTGATGGTTTCTCTGGCGCAACCCGTTAACCGCGTATGGAACACGTTAACCGGCAGGCAGCAGCCGCTCAGAGCAAGGATTGTTCATCGTTATGCTATTCCGTCTACCCGGACCATCAGCGTAACGGAAGGATTCTTCGGTTTTATTCCGGTTGAATCCTATGAAAACGAACGTTTTATTCTGGAAGTCGCTTACGCTGACAAACAGTATCAGGTAGAAGTCCCGCGGGCTTACTATCAGAAAAGTAATATCGGCGACGGCATCGATATCCACACGCTGTAACCGCAACGTGTTTAAACAGGCTGCTCCTTTCGAGGCGCAGCCTTTTTTTATGCCAAAAACCTGTCTGACCCCGCAGTTCCCGCTTTAATTTTGTTCAATACATGAAAATTATTGACATAATAATCACCGGAATTTAGAAAATTATTTACATCCTATTCTTATAACAAAGTTCTTTTGCTGAAGAGGTTAATGATGACCCGCACCGGACAGATTTCCCCAGCCACCGCCAGTCAGTCACGCCGCGCCCTCGTCGCCGGTTCGGTCGGTAATTTTATCGAATGGTATGAATTTGGCGTTTACGGTTATCTGGCGACCCTGATTGCCGGTAACTTTTTCACCCTGGAAGGCCAGACCGGCATGACCGGTTTACTGCTCACTTATGCGTCGTTCGCGCTGGCGTTTTTCTGCCGCCCGATTGGTGCGATCATCTTCGGGCGTATCGGTGACCGCATCGGCCGTAAACCGACACTGATTGCCGTCGTTCTGCTGATGACGCTGGCCACCGCGATCATTGGTCTGCTGCCGACTTACGCGCAGATTGGCGTGGCCGCCCCGTTATTACTGACCCTGATGCGTATGTTCCAGGGCCTGTTTGCCGGCGGTGAATTCGGCGGAGCGGTCTCCCTGATGACCGAATTCGCGCCGAAAGGTAAACGCGGTATTTATGGCGCGTGGCAGTCGTTTACCGTGTCGCTGGGTCTGCTGACCGGCGTGGCGCTGGTGGCATTGCTGGTCCAGACCCTTCCTGAAGCACAAATGAAAGACTGGGGGTGGCGGATTCCGTTCCTGCTGGCCCTGCCGATGGGGCTGGTGGCGCTGTACCTGCGCCTGAAGCTTGATGAAACGCCGAACTTTGTCGCCAGTCAGAAAGACGAACCTGAAGTACAAAAAACGGCAGCCGGAAAAGCATCGGCTGTCGCTACTGCCAAAGCCATCGCACTGGGAATTGGCCGCATGATGGGATGGTCGGCGGGCGGTTATACCTTCCTGGTGGTCATGCCGTCATATTTGCAAACTTCCCTGCATGCCACTTTTTTACAGGCGCTGGTCGCCACCGTGCTGGCGAATGTCGGTTTCGCGCTGGCCATCCTGCCTTCCGGCTGGCTGAGCGATAAAATCGGCCGTAAAAAGGTCATGATGATTGCCGTCTTCGCCGTGATTGTGCTGAGTTTCCCGCTGCTGCATTTGCTGCAAGACCCGCAAAGCAGCCTGCTGGTGAAAGGTATTGCAGTGCTGATTGCCGGCGCAACAATAGGAATGATTGCCGGTCCAGGCCCGGCGATGCTGGCAGAAATGTTCCCGACCCGCGTGCGTTATACCGGTCTGGGATTATCCTATTCCCTGTCGAATGCCGTGTTTTCAGGCTGTGCCGGGCTGATTATTACCGGTCTTATCAAAGAAACCGGCAATCTGGATATTCCGGCCTATTACGTGGTCGCTACCTGTCTGGTCAGCCTGTTTGCACTGATGACGTTGCGCAAGGATGATCATTTGCGTGATCTGGATGAATAAGCGATGAACGACACGCATTTGCAGTCGCGTCTGAACGCATTACAGGGTAGCTTCTCGCCGGCGGAAAAGCGGATCATCACTCTTATCCGCCTTGATCCGCCGGGTGTGGCCAACATGGGCGTGACAGAACTGGCGAAATACGCCGAAACCAGCACTGCCACGGTGGTGCGCACCAGCAAACGGCTGGGTTTTAGCGGCTATCCGGCGCTGCGTCTGGCATTAGCCGCAGAATCATCCAGCCCGATGCCCGCCGGAATGCCGCTGGCGGCGGATATCAGCGACAATGATCCGCCCAAACAGATACTGCAAAAACTGCTGGAATTCGAGGTCAAAGGCGCGACCGAAACCACGCAACTCCTCAGCGCAGCCACGCTGGAGCAGGCAGTCAGCCTGCTTGCACAGGCGCACCGGATTGATATTTACGGTGCCGGTGCCTCGGCACTGGTGGCGCAGGATTTTTGTCAGAAATTGCGACGCATCGGCGTTGTCGCCCAGACTTTTGGCAGCAGTGATGAAAGTCTGGTCAGCGCCTGTCAGTTAACAGCTGCGGATGTTGCGCTGGCGATTTCCCACTCCGGCCAGACAGCGGATGTGATTGAAGCCCTTGCGCAGGCAAAAGCGGCAGGCGCGAAAACGCTTGCCATTACCGCTAACGGCCGTGCTGCCCTCGCCCGTAAAGCAGATGTCGTGCTGCGAACCAGCAATCGTGAAATGGGTTTTCGCGCAGCGGCGATGGCGAGCCGTACCAGCCAGCTGCTGATCATCGACTGCCTGTTTATCGGTGTCGCCCAGCGCCTTCCGGGCGCGCGCGACGCCTTGCGTAAAACCCATGATGCCGTACGCAGGCGACGCCGCTGATATTCTTACGTTCTCCGGCACGCCTTCTATACTTCATAAAACACCGGAGTTTATGAGGGCATGCATGTTCACCCATCGTTTGGTCTTTCCTGCCAGCGTACTGCGCGGGCGCGGCGCCATAAAACATCTGGGCGCGATGTGCGGGCGCTTAGGCCAGCGGGCAATGTTAGTGGGTGGCAAACGCGCCATTGCCAGTGTCGAAGCGAAAGTCGCGGATCAGCTTGAACAGCAGATGGTCAGTTATCTCGGCAGTGAAATCTTCAACGGCGTGTGTTGTCAGGAAGAAATCAACCGTCTGGCGGACGTTTTCCGTACACAGGGCGTGGAGGTGATTATCGCCACCGGCGGCGGCAAAGCTCTGGATACCGCTAAAGCGGCAGGCGTGGCGTGCAATATTCCGGTCGTCACCCTGCCGGGCATTGCGGGCACCTGTTCGGCGGTGACCTCGCTGGCGTTCCGTTATCATCAGAATGGGGAATTCCGCAACATGATGCCCTTGTCCAGTGGCCCCGCAGCGGTAGTGATCGATGCGGATTTGCTGGCAACCTCACCGCTGCAATGGCTCTCGGCAGGTATCGGCGATACGCTGGCAAAATGGTATGAATACCGCGCCATCAGCGATCTCAGCCAGCTGACCGGCCTGGCGGGCGTCGCCAGAACCCACAGTGAATTGTGTTATACCCTCATCAGGCATTTCGCCGCCGGTGCCTGTTTCGCGGTGCAGGACGGTAAAGCCAATAACGCGCTCGAACAGGTGCTCGATGCTATTTTCCTCTACGCCGGTCTGACCTCAGTCATGAGTAACGGCGCTCACACCGGTGCTTCTCATGCACTCTACGAAGGCTTCACCGCCTGTCCGAAAACCCGCCATATTCCTCATGGTTTGCTGGTCGGTTACGGTAACCTGTGCCTGCTGGCACTGGAAAACCGCAGCGACGATGAACTGCTGGCCGCTCTCGCGCTGGCCCGCGCCAGTGCCATACCGACGCAGTTAGCGCATATCGCCACAGGGCTGACAGAGCAGGATCTGGCCGTGATTATCGACCGCAGCCTCACCACACCGGATATGGCGAACATGCCAGGTGATATTACATTTGAAGATGTCAGAGGTGCGGTAGAAAGAGTGGAGAGACTCGGGGCAAAAATTAATTGATGTGAGAACGCACATCAGAACGTTTTTGAAAGATAAATGGTGAAAGTTTCGGTTTCTCAATTGCCGTGATCACTTATCGGGTTGCGCCGAAACCGCCCAAAGGAGGAAAGTGCTTTTCCTCCTTTGGATTCCTCCTCGCTTTTTCAACAAGCGCTCCGCTCGCTGGCTATGTTTCAGGTATCGCAGCGACAGGCTGGAAATCTTGCCGCTTCGCGGTGCCTTCATTTCGGGATTGCAGCCTAGGGTCTGCAACCTCTCATTCAGCAAGCTTTCTGAAACGCCCGCACGATTTTAAAGTCAAAACCAATCCGCTTTGCATATCAAAATCAGTAAGGTTGTGAAGTAGAAGCCTGAGGCCGGTTCCAAAATACCGCCGGACGAGAGGTGGAAAACCGCGCATGTTTTTGCGCGGGTTGTAACCCGATGGGAGGGAAC
>NZ_JAFMOT010000155.1:0-63811 GCF_019049695.1 Rahnella perminowiae | reverse complement strand
AATTGATAATATTGATTATTTTGTAAATTTAGCTTTGAGTGCTTTATTTTAACAAAAATAAATAGACGTAAATTTACCCGATATTAATATTTAGTTACAAGTTCTAATATATAAGTAATGCCTTCACTAATTTCGTATCATTTTCTTTCTGGATTAAAAGAAATTATATCATGAGAATAGAATTGCCATGTCGGGCCAACATTTATACAGAAACAAAAACGTTATGCAGATCTAAAGCAGTAAAAACGTGTACTTTACATTCAGTGGCACGGTCCGACACCTACCGAGGATAAAAAAATGAAACTCCGTGTTCTTTCACTCATGATCCCTGCTTTAATGGTGGCAGGATCAGCAAGTGCGGCAGAAGTTTATAATAAAGATGGTAATAAACTGGACCTGTACGGTTTAGTTGATGGTTTGCACTACTTCTCTAACGACAAAGGCTCAGACGGCGACCAGAGCTACATCCGCCTTGGTTTCAAAGGCGAAACTCAGATTACTGATCAACTGACCGGTTACGGCCAGTGGGAATATCAGGTTCAGGCTAACCAGGCTGAAAGCTCGGATGACGGTGACCGTGCATTTACCCGTTATGGTTTCGCCGGTCTGAAATTTGGTGACATGGGTTCATTCGACTACGGTCGTAACAACGGCGTGATGTATGACGTTGCCGCCTGGACTGACATGCAGCCTGAGTTCGATGGTTCTACTTACGGCGCTGACCAGTTCCTTTATCAGCGTACCAACGGCGTGGCTACTTACCGTAACGATAACTTCTTTGGTCTGGTCGATGGCCTGCATTTTGCCCTGCAATATCAGGGTAAAAACGACAGCGGTGGCGGTGAACCAGGTACCCGTGATGTGCTGACACAGAACGGTGACGGTTACGGTATGTCCCTGAGCTACGATATTGGCGCGGGCGTCAGCGTAGCGGGTGCGTTCTTCAACTCTGACCGTACTGACGAACAAAACTCCGCACCAAATATCATGGGCGACGGTAAAAAAGCGGAAGGCTACACCGGTGGTCTGAAATATGACGCCAATAACGTCTATCTGGCTGCGATGTTCACCCAGGCTTACAACGCTTCCCGTTTCGGTTCTACCGATTCAGAAGCTTACGGTTATGCTAACGAATCCCAGGCATTTGAAGCCTACGCCAGTTACCAGTTCGATTTTGGTCTGCGTCCGTTCGTAGCCTATAACCAAACCCGTGGTAAGGATTTAGGTTCAGACCGTCTGGGTAATAACTATCAGGATCAGGATCTGGTTAAATTTGTTGACCTGGGTGCGACTTACTACTTCAACAAAAATATGTCAGCCTATGTCGACTATAAAATTAACCTGATCGACAGCAGCACCTTCACCGACAACGCCGGTATCAATACCGACGATGTGACTGCGGTAGGCCTGGTGTATCAGTTCTAAGCGTGCCTTTCTCAGACACAGAATAGCGCGTTGCTTTAACAGTAAAGAACAGCAGTAAACAGCACGTTCTTCAGGAACGCGGCCTGAGAGGGCCGCGTTTTTTGTGGGCACAATTTGGCGTGAGAATGCTGTAAAACACCGCTATGGTGTTCAGGTGAATTTCTTCCCAGACCGAGGTGCTTATGTCCGTTAAACCGCCGTTACCGCCATTTACCCGCGAAAGCGCAATCGAAAAAGTGCGTCTGGCAGAAGATGCCTGGAACAGTCGCGATCCGCACAGAGTCAGCCAGGTTTACTCGGCGGATACTGTCTGGCGTAACCGCAGCGAGTTTGTGCACGGGCAGGATGCCGTGGTGAGCTTCCTGCAGCGTAAATGGGCCAGAGAACTGGAGTATCGCCTGATTAAAGAGCTGTGGGCGTTTGACGGGGCGCGGATCGCCGTGCGTTTTGCTTATGAATGGCGGGATGATTCGGGCAACTGGTTCCGCAGTTTTGGCAATGAAAACTGGGAATTCAATGAGCAGGGGCTGATGTTTGCCCGTCACGCCTGCATCAATGATCTGCCGATTCAGGAAAGCGAACGACAGTACCACTGGCCTTTGGGGCGCAGGCCGGACGAACATCCGGGCCTGAGTGATTTCGGTTTCTGACAGCCTCAGGCTGATTTCTGGTGGATCAGATGCAGCGGGGGAGACACATCGAGTTTGATGTCAGGGTTCTGGCGGAATTCATGTGGCGTTATGTTGAAACGCTTGCGGAACATGTAAGTGAAATGCGATTGCGAACCGAAGCCGAAATCCATCGCGATATCAAAAATCGGCGTTTCACTGCTGCTCAGTTGATAAACAGCACTGGCCAGACGGCGTTCCCGGATGTACTTCCCCAGAGAAATGCCGGTTGATTCTTTGAACAGTTTTTGCATGTGCCAGAGCGAATAGCCTGAATACTCAGCCAGTTCTTCAAGGTGGATCACACGACCCAGATGGCCTTCAATCCATTTGCTGAGTGCGCAGACGATAGCGATATGAATGTCTTGAGCCATAACCAGTCTGTATTAAGGTTGAATACCGCTATTATACACGAGTTCGTCAGGTTGGCGTGGCAGGTGTTGCTCAGAGATGTTCAGCGTCCCGGCGGACAATAATGGCCCGGTGGGCAGGACTGTTGTAATGACAGCCTGACGGGCCATGTTTTAACGCAACAGGATCCAGTGGATTAACCGGGCGATGCCATCGTCCACCATCACCATCCCGACGAGAATAAGAACAATCAAAATCACGAAGTTCTTACCGGTTGGCAAAATGATGTCTCCCTTTATCCCTTTTCAGGGAACGGAACTCAGTTACCACGGGCCGCTGCCCTGCATATTCAGGGCAATAACCCCCAGACAAACCGCGACAAATATCAAAAATACGATAAGAAGCCGTTTCATTCTTTTTCTTACAGAGCCTACGCTCTTCCTCCACAATGTGTCAGCCAGCAATTTCTTCAGCCAATAAACACTGCGAACGTTAACCGCTTATTTCGGTGAGATCCAGTCTGTCAGAAATGTTTAATGATTTTGATCGCGTTCGCTTAACCATCGGTGGCCGGGCGACGCACCAACTCGGTTTTCTGCCCGTCATTAATCACCGTCGTTGGTGGCGTTTCCGGCACCAGCGCATCCGGCGCTATGTTCATATGATTGAGGACTTCGCCCATAATATGTCCAAAAATCGGGCCAGCCACCGACCCACCAAAGTGCTTGCCCGCTTGTGGATTATTGACCATCACCACCAGCGCAACGCGCGGATTACTCGCGGGCGCAACACCGGCGGTGTAGTTAATGTAACCACCGTCGTATTTGCCACTGCTCCCCATTTTTTCCGCTGTACCGGTTTTAATCGCCAGACGGTATCCCGGCACTGCAGCGCTGAGGCCTGAGCCGCCGGGTAATGCATCACTTTCCATCATATGAATCACTGTTCTGACCACGTCAGCCGACATTACGCGGGTACCGAGCACCGGCGGTGTGACTTTGGTTATCGACAGCGGACGGTAAATACCTTCCGCCCCAATCGTGGCGTATTCACGGGCGATTTGCAGTGGCGTTACACGCAGGCCGTAGCCAAAGGAGAAGGTCGCACGTTCGATATCGGCCCAGCGGTCGCGGTGGAGTGGGAAATAGCCACTGCTTTCGCCACCGATACCCAAATCTGTCGGTTTGCCTAAACCAAAGGATTGATACAGCTGAACCAGAACGTTGGCCGGCATTGCCAGCGCAATATGCGAAACTGCAATGTCACTGGATTTTTGCAAGATACCGGTGATGGTCAGCGCAGGCCAATGGCCGACATCGCGGATCAGGTGGCCGTTAACGGTGTACGGATGGGTATCGAGAACGGAATCCGGGCGGATCATATGCCGGTTCAGACCTGCCATTACCACCAGCGGTTTGACTGTCGAACCGGGTTCGAAACTGTCGCTGATTGCCACATTGCGCATGTCTTTTGCCTGAACACCGGCATAGTTATTCGGGTTATAGGAAGGGTAGGACGCCATCCCTAAAATCTCACCGGTGTTCACATCCACCAGAACAGCCGCGCCGGATTCGGCCTGGTTAAGCGTAACGCCATCGCGCAGCCGCGAGTACAAGACGTACTGCATAAAGCTGTCGATACTCAGATTGATGGTCGGCGGCTGTTGCGGTGCGACTTCTTTCAGAATACCGATCACATTGCCATGGCGATCCTGACGGTACTCGCGCATGCCAGGTTTGCCCTGTAGCAGGGCATTAAAACCTTTTTCGACGCCTGTCAGACCTTCATTATCCGTCCCGACGACACCGACCAGATTGGCGGCGGCTTCGCTCATCGGGTAGTAACGGCTGTCATCCAGCTGACTGCTGATGCCGCCAAGGTGCAACTGACTGATATCTGCGGCGATACCTTCTTCTATTTTGCGCCCGAGATAAACGAAGCGGCGCTGAGGATCGCTGGTGATGGTTTGCTGTAGTTGTGAGAGTGGCATATTCAGCGCGGAAGCCAGATATTGCCACTTCGGGCTGTTCAGATCACTGTGCAGTTCCAGTACACGGAACGGGTCGGCGATAATATCTTTTGAAGCGACACTCAGCGCCAGCGGATGGCCGTTACGATCGACAATGGTGCCGCGCCCGGCAGGGATAACCGTGGAGCGCAACGAGCGGGAATCGGCTTCTTTTTCCAGCATCGGCTGGTTAAGCAATTGCAGGTAGCCCACCCGGCCGAGCAGAAGCGCCAGACAACAGACAATACCGAGACAAATCAGCGCAAAGCGCTTGGTGTAGAAATTAGGTTGGGCGCTGGATTTTTTTAGGCTCGGTGGCATGGCAGTTTCGCAAAGTCATTGGCGCATGTGAAGCGAAAAGCGAAGGTGCGGAGAACAACTTACCGGATGAAAATAGCCCGGTTTGTCCCTCATTATGTGCAACTCATCGCTCTGATTGATAATGAATTTCGTATAACATGCACATCTTATATTAAGCCATAGCGATGGATTGTTTATTTCAATTGCGCTTTGTAAGCAAGTGCAACGGCAAAGCGGATTATTTACTCCACGGCGAGCCAGTCATCGGCTTCTTCGAACATTTCCTCTAGCATTTGGTTTAATTGCGAACGTTCCTGCTTGCTGGCGCCGTGGGTATTCAGGCCATTAGCCTGCATCGGTTTCACTTTGACTTCAGCGTCAGGAAACAACCGGTGTACCCGTTTAACCAGTTCCGCTTCAATTTTTTTGCTGGCATCAGGGATGCCGGCGACATTCCGTTTGTCAAAAATCAGTTCGACCCGCATAGCTTTCCTCATAAAAGACAGGGAGAAATAACTGTTGAAATATACAGTGTTATCCGCGCGGGTCCAAGCAATTTTTAGTGTGTTATCTGCATCACGCCGCGCCCGCTGAGACGCTGACGATCGTGAGGGCGACGCAGGTCCAGTTCCGGGCCTGCCGGAACGATACCCGTCGGGTTCAGCCACAAAATACCGTAATAACCTTGTTTGATATGCGTCAGGTTCACCGTATCGCTGATCCCCGGCCACTGATAAAGTTCGCGCAAGTAATGGGATAAATTCGGATAATCTTCAATACGGCGAATATTACATTTGAATGCCCCATGATAGGCGCTGTCGAAACGCACCAGTGTGACGAACAGCCGCCAGTCGGCTTCGGTAATACATTCACCGGCAATGTAGCGGTGGTGGTGTAAATGCGTCTCAAGGGTATCCAGCGTACTGAAAAGTTGGGTTACGGCGGTGCTATAGCTGTCCTGCGTTTTTGCAAAACCCGTCTTATACACGCCGTTGTTAACGTCGTGATAAATCACCTCGTTCCAGCGGTCAATGTCTTCGCGCAGGGCAGCAGGGTAGAAGTCATCCTGATTGCCGGTCAGTGCATCAAACGCATGGTTAAGGATGCGGATAATATCAGCTGATTCATTATTGATGATGCGCCCTTCGCGGCGGTCCCACAGCACGGGCACGGAGACTTTGCCGGTGTAGTGTGCATCGCTGGCGGTGTAGAGTTGATGTACATAACGCACCGGCTCAATCTTTTCGCCTGCATCCTGCGGCGTATCAAACGTCCAGCCATTTTCACCAATCACCGGCTGAGCAATGGATACCTGAATGAATTTTTCCAGCCCTTTCAGATGGCGAAAAATTAACGTGCGCGAGGCCCACGGGCACAAGTAAGAGACGAAAAGCTGATAGCGTCCGGCTTCAGGCTCAAGATGTGTCTGGCGAAACGCCGTTTCCTGACGATGAAATGCGCCGTTTTTAATTTCTTCTTTTGCGACGTCGCCGCTTACCCATTGTCCGTTGACCAGTCCCGACACGATAGTGGCTCTCCGCGCTGTGTTTATAAGGTGATTAGGATGTATGAACCTACCGTAGCGGTTTCCGGCGGTGCTATAAACGACATTATTTTCAAGAAGAAGGTCAAATAATTTGACGGGGGATGCGGGCGTGGTGCCATTAAAAAAGCCAACCGCTCAGGGTTGGCTTTCATCATTTCGGTTAATGGCGAACGTCAGTTTGCCAGGAAGCGTTTTTCATCTGTCAGCACCTGAAGCAGCAAGCTAAGTTCTGGTTTCTGATCTTTAATCCGCTTGCCGTTAATATCAAAGGCGCGGTAATCACCGTTACTTTCCAGTTCCAGCGTCTGGTCTGGCGTGGTGATCACCAGCGTACCGTCGTCGCTGGTGGTGACCCAGTTATGGCGTCGCTTCGCGGCGAACAAATCTTCGCCCTGCGAGTAATCAGCCGGAGCTGTCGTCACATGCAACAGGCGTTGCATCAGCGTAGTCATCACATCCGCATTATCTGTCAGTTTATCGATATTCTGCGCGGGTGTACCTGGCCAGTGAATAATCAGCGGAACCTGTAACTGGCGACGGTTCATCGCATTGCCTGAACCCCAGGTACCGTTCTCGTTAAATTCAATACCGTGTGAAGCGGTAATGACGACCACCGTTTTATCCAGCTCCCCGCGATCTTTTAACGCCTGCAGGATAGCTTTGATTTGCGAATCCACATTCGCTGCACCGTTCTGATAACGATGAATAAAGGTATTACCGGTCGGCACACTGGCCCCGTCCTGACGCAATGCGTTACTGATCCCGCTCAGACTCAGGTAGGAGAACCACGGACCGTTGCCAGGTCCGTTCAGCCATTGTTGCCACTGATAAACGGTTTGTTGATCAGTCTGTTTGACCGGCGGCGGCAAGGTAAAATCGGTCAGTAATGCCTGGCGATACAACGGGCTGTTAAAACCGTCTGAGGCAAATAAACCGAATTCGTAACCTTGTTGCTCCAGTGACGATACCAGTGCAGAAGGTTTACGCGCCGCCAGAATGCCCTGCATATAGCTCGGTGAAATCCCATAGAACAGGCCGAACAGCCCGGTGTCATTACGGTTTCCGGAACTAAAATGCTGATCAAAACGAATGTTATGTTTGGCAAAATCGCTCAGCGTGGGCAGATCTTTATCCAGCGTGTCGGTATGGACACCATCTAGCACCACCATCAGCAAATTATACTTCGAACCGGTTTTCGCGAAGCTGATGGTGTTCAGCGGATATTCGACTGCCAGCGCTTCGGGATTGCCTTGTTCGATCAGCCGCTTCTGGTATTCCTCGGCATTGAGCAGGCCGTGTTTCTCAAGGAATTTACGTGCTGTCATCGGGTAGGAAAGTGGCAGATTCGCACGCTGCATGGTGATCGGACGATAGAAATTCGCATCTGCCCAGATGTACATCAGATGTGAAGCAAAGAAACTGGCTATAAACAGAACGACAATCGGTTTGGCGAAATTGCGGCGGTTCAGGCTGCGTAACTTTTGCCATGCCCAGGTACCAAACAGCATTTCGAGCAGGAATATTACCGGCACAGCAATAAACATCAGCTGCCAGTCACGGGCCATCTCACCCTGACCGGGATTGACCACCAGCTCCCACACGACCGGATTAATGTGCAGGTGGAAACGGGTAAAGACTTCGGTATCGACCAGAAGCAGTGTCAGTCCGGCAGTAGCCAGAATAGCGGATAAGAGCCGCAGCAGCCGTTGCGACATCACCACGAAGGTGAGCGGGAAGATGATCAGTAAATATGTCGAGAAACCGATAAAACTGAAATGCCCAAGCCAGCTGACCAGCGCGTAAATGCGCCCCTGCAATGAAGAAGGCCAGTCAGAAACAAACAGGTAGCGGCTGCCGATCCCAAGGATGAGCAGGATATTAAACAGGGCGAACCAGTGGCCCCAGCTGATCATCTGGGATACTTTTTCGCGATAGCGCTGACGATTTGTCACCATGAGAGGTATTGGGCAAGTTGTGGATTAATGGGCTTTATCTTCTCTTATCGACGCTTGCAACGCTTTCGCAAAAGACTGCGACAAGGCTTTGCGCTGTGCAGGAGCGACGCTGGTATTAATCAGGTTTGTCACCATATTGCCCAGAACCATCAGAGACAAATCTGTCGGGGCGCGGTGTTTTTCCAGAACGGTTGCCAGCTCGGAAAGGAGCTGTTCAACGTGTTCGTCACTGTAACGGGATGATTGTGCCATAGAGTATTGTGCTTCTTGATCTGACAAAGTCCAATATCTTAGCGTATCACGCCTCTGTTTTCCGCATTTTTATAACTGAGTTAACGTTGTTGTATTGATTGTATCTATTAATCTTTATTTCAGCCTTCGCGATAGTTGCGGCCCCGGCGCTTCGGTGTTTGAATACGCCCCGCAGATCAACCCTTCTTACACGGCTGCAATTCTTACAGGAGAAAATCCCCATGAGTCTGGATCTTGAGCAGATCGCTCTGCACCAGTTGAACAAACGTGATGAGCAAACGCTGGATGTTGTGCTGCGTGATACGCTCCTGACGCCCAATGCTGCCGTTGATGAAATGATGGCAGAACTGCACCGCGTCTACAGTGCAAAAAGCAAAGCGTACGGTTTGTTCAATGAAGACAGCGAACTGGCGGTGGCATTACGCAGCTGCCGCAAAGGGGACGATGATTTTCTTTCATTCAGTCGCGCCGCCACTGGCCGTCTGCGTGACGAACTGGCGAAATACCCGTTTGCTGAAGGCGGCGTGGTACTTTTCTGTCATTATCGTTTTCTGGCGGTTGAATATCTGCTGGTTGCCGTACTCAACAGCCGCAGCAGTATGCGCGTCAATGAACAACTGGATGTCAGCAGCATTCATTATCTTGACATCAATCATGCCGATATTGTGGCGCGTATCGATCTGACCGAATGGGAAACCAATCCGGAATCGACCCGTTATCTGACTTTCCTGAAAGGCCGGGTAGGGCGCAAAGTCTCAGACTTCTTCATGGATTTTCTCGGTGCGTCCGAAGGTCTGGATACCAAGGCGCAGAACCGTGGCTTGTTGCAGGCAGTTGACGACTTTTGTAGCGAAGCGCAGCTCGATAAAAACGAGCGTCAGAACTACCGTCAGCAGGTTTATACCTATTGCAACGAACAGTTACAGGCTGGCGAAGAGATCGCGCTCGATGATTTGTCCGAAGAGTTGCCGCCGTGGAATGACAAGAAGTTTAAAGAGTTTACCCAGGAGCAGGGTTATCAGCTGGAAGAAACTTTCCCGGCCGATCGCAGCACTTTGCGTCAGCTGACTAAATTCGCCGGCAGCGGCGGCGGCCTGAGCATTAACTTTGATGCCATGCTGATGGGCGAACGTATTTTCTGGGATCCGGCCACGGATACGCTGACCATCAAAGGCACGCCGCCGAATTTGCGGGATCAGTTGCAGCGTAAAGCGGGTAATAAATAATCGCGCCCAATAAAAAACACCGCCTGGGCGGTGTTTTTTATTTGTTCTCGCACGGCGTCCCGATGCGCAACAACTTTTTACTCGTCATCCTTCACGTTGTTGCTGCGTTAGCTACGTTCGTTCACCTGAATCACTTACCAATGTAAGTTCATCAGGACTCACTCGCTTGCTACTTTGCTACAACCTGAATGATTTAGAGTAAAGTCGCGTTATTAAACGCGAACGAAGTCGATGTGAGCCAGTTTTGGCTTGAACGGGTGACGCTGTACAGCCTGAACTTTAACTTTGGTTTCTTGACCGTCGATAACCAGAGTAATAGCTTCAGAGTAGAACTCCGCTTTAACTTCCAGGTTCTTTACAGAATCATGGTCCAGTTTGATAGAAACCGGAGCAGCTGAGCCACCGTAAACGATAGCTGGGAATTTGTTAGCTGTACGCAGGCGGCGGCTCGCACCTTTGCCCTGCTCGTCCTGTGGACGTACTTCTACATTGATAGTGATCATTGTATGTTTCTCTAATAGAACTACTTCTAAAATGTGCCCCGCCACCTGCGACCGAGTGACGAGTTGAGTACTGCGACTTCCACACAAGGCGAAAGCGGGCGGTATGATACCGGAGTCCGGGCGCAGCAACAACGAATAATTACCGGTTTGGTCATCCCTGTTACCCGCGCAGTTCATGAGCGCGCCGGTAGCGGCCTTCATAATCAAATATTTTCTCCCGCACCTGCCAGAACTGGCCTTTCATACGCGCGACCACAAAATCCGGATGACGCAATAACACCTGCTGCGCGGCAACATCCGCTGCGCTATTCCATTCCAGCGGTACGCCCGGTGCGCGCTGGTGCGGGCGCAGGAAGTTATGCAGAAACGCCATGCGTTGTGCAGGCGTTTGCAGACGAAAGCGCTCCGAAACGTCAGCGCCGTCCTCATCGTAATAGGTAATTTTCAGCCATTCGCCTTTGTCATCGCGTCCGTGTTCCAGATTCATACCACCGCAGCGTAAGACCAGCGCATCTTTCAGGCGCAGCGCGGCTTTCAGCATATCATCGGGGTCGACCAGAATTTCCTGGCACTGATGACAGCGCCGTGCGGCGATATCATTTTCCGCGCCACAGTGCGGGCAGCTTTTAAAACGGAAGCGGAAATCACATTGCTCACGGTTGCCCTCATCATCTTCCAGTACGCCCTGACAGCGGCGGCCAAAATGCTCAATGATCGTGCCGTCTTCGGTGGTTTTTCCCCAGAAAATATTGGCGAAGCCGCAGGCCGGGCAAAACACCTGCACGGGTTTGTTATTGCCTGCCGGCTTATGGCTGCCCACTTCCGGTGTAAAAAGGTCGTGCGGGTTTCCGGCATAATCAAGGATCAGACAATCCGTTTTACCCGGTGCGAGCCGCAACCCGCGACCAACAATTTGCTGGTACAGGCTGATGGATTCTGTCGGACGCAGGATGGCGATAAGATCCACATGCGGCGCGTCAAAGCCGGTGGTCAGCACGGATACATTCACCAGATAGCGTAACTGCTGCGCTTTAAACGCCGTGATCAGCCGGTCCCGTTCCACCGCGTGGGTTTGTGCGCTGATCAGCGCCGCTTCCCCTGCGGGCAGCAGACCAAAAATCTCACCGGCATGTTCCACCGTGGAGGCAAAAATCATCACGCCTTTACGTTCTTGTGCGAATTCAACAATCTGGCTGATGATGTGCGGCGTGATACGTTTTTGTTGTCGCAGTTCATCATTCAGATCCGCTTCACTGAACAGACCATTACTGTTGGCCTGCAGGCGGCTGAAATCGTAACTGACCACCGGCATATCGAGCCGTTCGGGTGGCACCAGAAAGCCGTTTTTAATCATGTAACGCAACGGCAGTTCATAGATGCAGTCGCGGAACAGGCTGTTGGCATCACCGCGCACAATACCCTGATGGTGATACTGATAAATCCAGCCTTTGCCTAAACGGTAGGGCGTGGCGGTCAGGCCGAGCAATCGCAGGCGCGGGTTTTGCGCACTGAGATGACCGATAATCTGCTGATACTGACTGTTATCATCGTCGGAAATACGGTGGCATTCATCGATAATCAGCAGGGAAAATTCGCCACTGAATTCCGCCAGATTGGGCGCAACAGATTGCACGCTGCCAAACACCACTTTGCCGCTGCTTTGTTTCAGGTTCAGCCCGGCGGCGAAGATGTCCGCTTCCAGCCCGTAGGAAAGATATTTGCTGTGGTTTTGCGCCACCAGCTCTTTGACATGCGCGAGCACCAGTACACGTCCGCGGGCAACGCGCGCGAGTTCGGCAATCACCAGACTTTTTCCCGCACCGGTCGGCAGCACAATCACTGCCGGTTCGTCGTGCTGGCGGAAATGACGCAGCGTGGCATCCACGGCATCTTGCTGGTAGGGGCGGAGAGTAAAAGCAGTCACGCGATGATCACCTGTTGATTATTCCGTTAACTTACCTGTTTATAAAAACAGTAATGCAGTATGCCAAGAAATGCTGCCGATGGCGATGATCAAAGAAATCTCCCGCAGTGAATGTTTAGCCTGCTTATTTTCCTTCTTCCTTACAGGATGCACGGCTATACTATTGCCCTCAACGCGGCAGTGTTTCTGCCCCCCCGAAGTAATAATAACTCTTTGCAATTATTACGAACCGAACAACCCTGAACCCTGTCAGTTGCAGTATTGCGACGGCGGGGTCTTGTGTTTTATCAGTAACGCGATCACTCAGATCGCCATGAAGGCAAGTTGATCCAATGCGTCTGGACAAGTTTCTCTCTCAGCAATTAGGTGTAAGCCGCGCGCTGGTTTTGCGCGAACTGCGTAACAAACGTGTCACCGTAGACGGTGAAATCGTCAAAACCGGCTCAATGAAAATCAGCCCGGAACAACGTGTCGAGTTTGACGGCAATGTACTGGATCAAATCACCGGTCCGCGTTATTTCATGCTTAACAAACCGCAGGGATATGTGTGTTCCACCGATGATCCGGATCACCCGACCGTGCTGTATTTCCTCGAAGAACCCGTGGCCTACAAACTGCATGCGGCGGGCCGTCTGGATATCGACACCACCGGTCTGGTGCTGATGACCGACGACGGGCAATGGTCGCACCGCATCACCTCGCCGCGCCATCACTGCGAAAAAACTTATCTGGTAACACTCGAACATCCGCTGGCTGACGACACCGCTGCGCAGTTTGAAGCGGGTGTGCAACTGCATAACGAAGATTCCCTGACCAAACCGGCGCAGCTTGAAAAAATCGAAGACTGTCTGGTGCGCCTGACTCTCAGCGAAGGCCGTTATCATCAGGTTAAACGTATGTTTGCTGCCGTGGGTAACCGCGTGGTTGCGCTGCACCGTGAGCGTATAGGTGAGATTGTGATGGATGAAGATTTGGAACCGGGTCAGTACCGGCCGTTAACTGAGCAGGAAGTGGCCAGCGTTGGCGTTCCCTCGCGATAGATTTTTCTATAACTGGAGCAGCTGAAAGTGCAAGAAAAACCGGTCTCCCATGTCGGACTGATTTTCATCCTGGGATTGATATCGATGCTGATGCCTCTGGCTATCGATATGTATCTGCCAAGTATGCCCGTGATCGCTCAGGAATATGGCGTGCCGGCGGGCAGTGTGCAAATGACGCTCAGTGCTTACGTGCTGGGTTTTGCGATAGGGCAGCTGTTTTATGGCCCGATGGCGGACAGCCTTGGGCGTAAGCCGGTTATCTTCTGGGGCGTGATGATTTTTGCCGTCGCGGCCGGTGCCTGTGCGCTGGCGCAATCCGTTGAGCAACTGGTCTGGATGCGTTTCCTGCACGGTCTGGCAGCCGCTGCCGCGAGTGTGGTCATCAACGCGCTGATGCGCGATATGTTCACAAAAGACGAATTCTCGCGAATGATGTCTTTTGTGGTACTGGTGATGACGGTAGCGCCGCTGCTGGCGCCAATGCTCGGTGGTTTGCTGATGGCTATTTTCAGCTGGCATGCCATTTTCTGGGCGATGGCGATTGCCGCGCTTATCGCCGCAACGCTGGTGGGCGTGTATATCAAAGAGACGCTGCCCAAAGAACGGCGGCAAAAATTCCACCTGCGCACCAGCGTCGGCAATTTTGCTTCCCTGTTCCGACACAAACGTGTGCTCAGTTATATGCTGGCGAGTGGTTTCTCATTTGCCGGAATGTTCTCTTTCCTCAGCGCCGGTCCGTTTGTCTACATCGAGCTCAATGGCGTTTCGCCGCAAAGTTTCGGCTTTTACTTTGCGCTGAACATCGTCGCTCTGGTGATTCTGACACTCATCAACAGCCGTAACGTACGCCGTACGGGTGCGGTAAAAATGTTCCGCTTCGGATTGTTTGTGCAACTGACGATGGGGATGTGGCTGGTGATCGTCTGTACCTTCGGATTGCCGTTCTGGGCGATGGTGATTGGTGTGGCGGGATACGTTGGTGTGATTGCGATGGTCACGTCTAACGCGATGGCGGTCATTATGGATGACTTCCCGCACATGGCGGGTACAGCCGCTTCTCTGGCCGGCACGATTCGTTTCGGCACCGGTGCGGCGATAGGTTCTGTGCTGTCACTGTTTACCGCGAAAAGCGCCTGGCCGATGGTTGGGTCGATGGCGTTCTGCATACTTGCCGCCACCTTGTTGTATCTCTATGCCAGCCGTCCGGTGAAAGTGGCTGCATAACGCCCTCCCCTGCGAAGGGGAGGGCCGGGGTGGAGTATCAAGGTCAAAACCGAAAAGGAAAAGTGTGGTTTGACAAGGTGTTAGCTCTTAAAATCCCCTCCCAACATCCCCCTTCGCAGGGAGAGGAGCAAAACCAAAACGGTCTTCTCTGCTTCATGTGGGAGCTTGAGTATTAAACCATTTCCGCTTTCACTCCCTGAACGCGTCGCGCTGCTTTGGCACGGGCATATTCGTCGGCCATGGCTTTGGCTTTTGCGCCCGGCACCAGCGCCATATCGCACTCTTTCGGCAGTAACGTCGTGACTGCGGCGGCAATCAGCAATGAGGCTACCAGCGCATAAATCGCGGTGCTCTGACCGTACAGGCTGACCAGCACGCCGACCAGATATGGCCCGCAGAAACCACCCAGATTCCCCAAACCGTTAATCACACCGCGTGCGCTGCCCGCAACTTCCGGCGTGGTGACTTTGCCTGGAATAGTCCAGAAGGCGCTGGTCGCGGCTTGCAGGAAGAAACCGGCACCGACCAGGAATCCGTAGGCCGCCATAATGTTATGACCGAACGCCACGGACGCCGCCAGGCAGGCTGCGAAACCACACAGCGGCAGGGCGATGAACATACGGCGTTTACCTGTTTTATCCGAGAGCACCGACATCGCCAAAATCCCCAGCATGGTGCCGACGTAAGGGATAATCGCCAGCATGCCGACTGAACTCATGTCACCGCCGGTCAGGTTTTTCAGAATGGTGGGCAGCCACAGGGTATAGCCGTAAATCCCGGTCTGATAGAAAAAATTAATAATGATCAGTTTGACGATAGACCGGTTACGGAACACTTCTTTCAGCGGGGCGTTATTCACCGGTGCCAGGGCTCTCAGGGCTTCGCGTTCTCGGTTCAGCTCGGTAATCAGATAGTCGCGTTCACGCTCAGACAGCCATTTCGCTTCTTCAGGCCGATCGCTGATGGTAAACCACCAGAACAGCATCACGACAAAAGATAATGCCCCTTCAATGATGAACAACCAGCGCCAGTCGAGCGTATCCAGAATAAAACCCGACAGCGGCGCGGTGATCATTCCGCCGAGCGGGGCGAACATCAGCACATAAGCATTGGCGCGGCCACGTTCTTTATCGGGGAACCAGTTACTGACCATCGTCAGCACGACCGGCAGCATCCCGCCTTCTGCCACACCCAGCGCAAAGCGCAGGAACAGCAGCTGATACTGATTCGTAATCACACCGGTCAGAATCGAAATAATTGCCCAGGCAACCAGAGAGCAGGCGATAAATTTTCGTCCGCTGCCATGTACTGCCAGACTGCCGCCCGGAACCTGCAGGAATAAATACCCGATAAAGAAAATACCGGCGGCCAGACCGGCCATTGAAGCGGTAATTCCTAATTCGGCATCCATGCCGCCAGGCATGGCAAAACTAATATTGACCCTGTCCATGAAGGAAATAATGCAAGCAATAAGAATTGGCGTTATTACGCGCAGCCAGCGTGCCTTAGGAATCTTATTATCCATTCTGTGCTCCTCGGTGATGCTCGTCATACTTCAGGCTACAGATGCGTTGTCCGCACCCGCTAACGCCGGTCACTGACTTGTTTCAGCTCCCGGGGATTAACGCTCTTGCCGCCTTCCTGTAATCTGAATTATTTAGAGCATGTTCAATGCGACGTTTTATTAAATATCTCGTCTTTCGGCGATGACTTAATAAAAGCATTTTGAGGAAAGTATTTCGTGACAGACGTCACGTTGAATTATGTTAAGAAAAGGTGTTACCACTTACGTGATCCTGCACCGGAGTTTGTGTGCAGGTCCGCAGGGGAGAAACAGAGGGAAAAGGAGAGTTAAATGGTGCCGCCGAGGGAGATCCGGTAATGCAAATCCACGCGTTCGATCGTCGGCAGGTTTCTGATTTTTTTAAGCAATATCTCCGCCACCACTTTCCCCATTTCAAAGCGCGGAGTGATAACGCTGGCTAATAATGGTGTGGTTGCCAGACCGATATCCAGCCCGTGAAAACCGGAAATTGCCATATCCTGCGGGACGCGGATCCCCAGTTTGATACATTCCTGTAACACGCCGACGGCAATATCGTCATTGGTACACAAAATCGCGTTGGTCTGCGGATATAACTGACGCGCCATGGCCAGCATGCCCGCACCGATAGATACCGACGACACTTTATTCGGCGTGATATGCACCGGCGTCAGTCCGCGTTCATTCATGGCGCGGCTGTAACCCTGATAACGCTTCTGGTCACGGGCGTCAGACATCGAACCGAAATACACCACATGTTCTTTGCCGCTGGCGAGCAAGGTATTCGCCATATCATAACCCGCCTGCTGATTATCAAAACCGACGGCGATGCGCCCGTGCGGGTCGTCGAGATCCATCACCTGGGCCACAGGAATTTCTGCCGCATTCAGGTACTTATCGGCTTTCAGCGTATGCACGGAATCAGTGAGGATCAATCCGGCCAGCTGATAACCGAGCAGATTGATGATGTGTTCTTCCTCGCGTTCTTTGCTGTAATCGTAATTGACTACCAGCGTCTGAAAGCCCTGCGCGGAAGTGACCGACTCAATGCCCGCCAGTAAGTCCGAGAAAATCTGGTTGTTAAACGACGGCACTAAAATGCCGATACGCGGTGCTCTGGCCGGTCCGCGGGCTTCTTCCAGCGGATATCCCACCTCTTCCATGACCTTCGTGATGCGATCACGGGTTTCAGGAGACACCTTTTCCGGCGTGCGCAGAAAACGGCTCACCGTCATCTTCGTGACATCCGCCAGTTGGGCGATGTCCTGTAATGTCACGCGCTGGTTTCTCATGCGGAAAGTTCCTGGTTGGGCCTGCAAATAGTCCTGATTATTGAAACAGAAAGTGCCGGAGATTGTTACCAAAATGATGATGATCACACCGGGAGTAACAGGGTTTTTTAACATTCCGGCAGGTGATCTGCATCACAGTTTAGCGCAGAGTAAACCGGTGTAGTGAAGCTAACTTTTTAAATCAGCATTCAATAAGGCCAACGTCATGACAAATCTCTTCTCACTGGATAATAAAAAGATTCTGATTACCGGCTCGACGCGCGGTCTGGGTTTCCTGCTGGCGAAAGGGCTGGCGCAGCACGGTGCAGAAATTATCATCAACGGCACCCAACAGGAATCAACGCAGAAGGCCGCTGAAGCCCTGCGGGCAGAGGGCTTTATTGCCCATGCGGTGTCGTTTGATGTCACCTGCAGTCAGGCGGTGAATCAGGCGATTGAGCATATCGAAAGCACCATCGGGCCCATTGATGTACTGATAAATAACGCCGGGATCCAGCGCCGCCATAAATTCACCGAGTTTCCGGAAAAAGACTGGGACGATGTCATTGCCGTGAATCAGAAATCCGTATTTCTGGTGTCGCAGGCGGTGGCGCGTTACATGATCCCGCGCGGGCGCGGCAAAATCATTAATATCGGTTCGATGCAAAGCGAACTGGGGCGTGACACCATTACACCTTATGCGGCATCGAAAGGCGCGGTAAAAATGCTGACCCGCGGCATGTGCGTTGAGCTGGCGCGCTACAATATTCAGGTGAACGGAATCGCGCCGGGTTATTTCAAAACCGACATGACACAGGCGCTGGTAGACAACAAAGAATTCTCAGAATGGCTGTGCAAACGCACACCGGCCGCACGTTGGGGCAATCCGGAAGAGCTGGTCGGCGGTGCAGTCTATCTGTCATCCAAAGCCTCTGATTTCGTCAACGGACATCTGCTGTTTATTGATGGCGGTATGCTGGCCGCTGTGTAGAAGGAGCTGATATGAGCACTGAAGACACCAAAATTGCATTAGTGACAGGCGGCGGGAGCGGCATCGGGTTAAGTGCTGCAAAAGCGCTGGAAGCTATCGGATTTAAAGTGATACTGGCCGGGCGTAATCAGGCAAAACTGGAGCAGGCTGTGTCGTTGTTTGCGCCGGGACAGGCGGTAGCCCGTGAGCTGGATGTGACCCGTCCGCAATCGGTCGCCGCACTGTTTGAGGATATTCAGGAAACCTTCGGACGACTGGATTTGTTATTCAATAATGCCGGTAATAACGTGAAGGATGTGCCCATTGACGAACTGCCGGTAGAAGACTGGCTGTCGGTGATCAATACCAATCTGACCGGTGCATTTTTGTGTACGCAGGCGGCGGTTAAGCTGATGAAACGCCAGTCGCCGCAGGGCGGGCGTATCATTAACAACGGTTCGATTTCGGCGCAGTCACCGAGGCCGAATTCCGCACCCTATACTGCCAGTAAACATGCGATCACCGGCCTGACGAAATCCACCGCGCTGGACGGACGTGCCTTTAATATTGCCTGCGGACAAATTGATATCGGCAATGCAGCAACGGATATGGGGAATAAAGCGCTGGCAGGCAGGATGCAGGCGGACGGACATATTGCTGAAGAACCGGTTATCCCGGTGGAACGCGTCGGCGAGGCCGTGGCGTTTATGGCCGGTTTGCCGCTCGACACCAACGTACTGACCATGACCGTGATGGCAAGTGCCATGCCGCTGGTGGGAAGAGGGTAGTTTTAGCCTCCTTTCTGCCGTTCGGACCCAAAAAAACGGCCCTTTTGGGCCGTTTTGCGTTTCAGTCTGCGGATTACGCCACTTTCGTTTTGCGTTTCCGGCCGAGCCAGAAAATCAGCACCAGCAGTACAATCACCCCGGCCACCATCGCCGGCGCCATGAACGGCTGTAGTTTTGCCAGCAATGTGACCGGGCCGCCGGCGCGTAACACCGCGACATCGTGCGCACTGACCTGAATGGCTGCGTTACCGTAGTTCTTTAGCACGTAGTTGGAGATGTCAGCAATCTGCTGATCATCGAGCTGACCGACATACGAACCCACGCCAAATTTCGGCATCAGCACATGGTGGTCACCGACCTGACGATCCACGCCGTAAAGGATGGCTGAAATCAGGTTCGACGCATTGCCCATGCCGGTCGCGGTATTATTGAACAGCGACGGATAAGCCTGATTTTCACTGCCTGAGCCATCCGGCTGATGACAACTGGCGCAATAACCACTGAACAACGCTGCGCCGTTGTCGATGGTTTTATTCGCATTAAACGGATGTGCGCCGCGTAAACCTTCTTCCACATTCACCGGTTTACCGAAGGTGTCCGCCGCCTGCGTATCACGCGGGTCGCGAACCGGCGTGCTGTTTTTCAGGTAGAAGGCGATCGCGTTCAGGTCGCTGTCCGACATGTATTGCAGGCTGTTCTGAACGGCTTCTGCCATACCGCCCGCAGCCTGGTTTTTCCCGGCGGTGCGGCCGGTTTTCAGGTATTCCACCAGCTGAGCCTGCGACCAGTTGCCAATACCGCTGACCGGATCCGAACTGATATTGGGGGCATACCACGGGCCGACCATGCCGCCTGCCAGCGGTTGATTGGTCACAGAACCCATCATCAGGTTACGTGGCGTATGACAGGTATCGCAGTGACCGGCACCGTTGACCAGATACGCACCGCGGTTCCATTGCTCACTTTTCGATGTATCCGGCTTAAACGGCGTGCTGTCGAGATACATCATGTTCCAGCCCGCCATGGCAATACGCATGCTGAACGGGAACGGCAGGGCGGTTTCAACATTCGGTTGCTCGACCGGCTTTACCCCTTGCAGGAAGTAAACATACAGCGCGTGCATGTCGGCATCGCTCATATGGCTGTAAGAGGTATAAGGCATGGCCGGATAAAGATTGGCACCATCAGGACGAACGCCTTCACGCACTGCGCGGACGAACTGTTCTTCAGTATAGTTGCCGATACCGAACTGCTTCGATGGCGTAATGTTGGTGGTATAAATCGTGCCCATCGGTGAGTGGATTTCATAACCACCGGCAAAAGGTTTTCCCCCTTCCGGCGCAGTGTGACAGGCCTGACAGTCAGCTGCTGTGGCCACTTCCTGGCCCTGATGAATCAGCGCAGCCTGGGTTTCATCTGCCGTGGCGCAGGCGGTAAAGCCTGCGGAGGCGGCGCTCAGCAGGCAGACGGTGAGAAGTGTCTTCATGCGGCACCTGCCAGTTTTTTCGCCATGTCATCGGCGGCTTTAAGACCCAGCGCAGCCATGGTCAGCGTACTGTTTACCACACTGGAAGACGGGATCGCACCGCCGCCCGGTAACCACAGGTTAGCGTGGTCATGTGTACGACAGTTGCCGTTCACCACGGAATCCTTCGGATCACTGCCCATGATGGTGCCGCCCATAATGTGGTTATTAGCATTCAGGCTGGTAGTGATATTAAATTCTTCGGCCATAAACAGGGAACCGATATGCTCGAGTTGTTTATGAGCGGCTTCTGCGCCTTTACGCACGTAATCCCCGACATCGTAATGAATGTCCGGGCAAGGTAAACCGTGGGGATCTTTACGTGTGGTGCTGAGTGTCAGGCGGTTATCCGGATCCGGTAACGGCTCAAGGCTGATGGAAAGATCTACGCCGAAAATCGCACGACGGCGGATCTCTTCATCCAGCTCTTTACCCACCAGCCCCATCTGCAACGCTTTGGACGTTGCCGGGATCACACGGCTGATATTGTTGAGGATCATTTTGTTGGCGGAATAATCTTTGCGGAAATCGCCGTCACGCGGCCCTACCAGACAACTGCTCTGCGCCGGGCCACGACCAATCCACAGCGGCTCTTTGGCGATAAAGGTACAGTGGAAACCGGAGTGATCCATCATGTTACGACCCACATGATCAGACGAATTAGCAATACCGTTCGGGTTTTTTTCGTTGGCGGCCATCAGCAACAGACGCGGTGTCTCGATACCATTACAGGCCAGCGCGAAGACTTTACCGGTCGCTTTATGCGATTTCTTCTGATTATCCAGCCAGTGAACAGCCGTTACATTGTTGTTTTCATCGGTGTCAATTTTGTAGACCACCGCTTCAGCCAGAACCACGGCACCTTTGTTCTCAGCGCGTTCGACGTGCGCAATTCCGTTATACATTGCACCAATCGGGCAAATCGGCTGACAGTTATTATTACCACAACACGTCGGACGGCCATTCCACGGGCGGGTGCTGCGACCTTGCGGAATAGGCACGGAGCGGTAACCGTGCGGATTCACGATTTCAGCAAAACGGGTATCGCCGTAACCATAAGGCACCTGCTCCATCGGATAGGGTTTGCTGCGCTCAGACGGTGACTGCAACTCGGGGTCATTCGGGCCGGCAACGCCAATCTCTTCTTCAGCGCGGCAGTAATAAGGTTCAAGTTCATCATAAGAAATTGGCCAGTCACGACCCACGCCGTACAAGGTTTTCATTTTGAAATCGTTGGGAACATGACGCCAGCAGGACGCGGCCCAGTGCCAGGTGGTGCCACCAACAGTGCGCAGATAACCCTGTTTGAAACTGCTGGCGCTTGGCCCGGTCAGATGGACGTAGTTATTTTCCGGGAAATACAGTGGTGCGGGCGCTTTTTCAGACTGCGGATAAAGCCCCTGGAAATCAGAACCGGCCCGGTTTTCAAAGGGCATATTGCGCCAGTTTTCAACGGCCTGAGCACGTTCAATGCGCAAACCCGCTTCCAGTACCAGAACAGAATATCCCTGGCTGACCAGCTGATCGGCAATCATGCCGCCTACGATGCCGGAACCGACAACAATCACATCAGCAGACGCATCGCCGTCTGCCGTAAATTCTGGTTTTTTCATCAGGCTTTGCTCACAACGTTTGTTTCAGAAGGATGGGTAAAACGATCTGCATTCATGGATTCCGGCATGGCTGCGGCAGGAGGCGCTGCGGTGAAGTACAGCGGACCGTTACCGCAGTATGTAGGCACAATCAGGCCGTCACTGACCGGGCGATACATCAGCGCGTCTTTATAGGCAATCAAAATGGAATCGGTTCCATGTCCAACCGTGCCAGTGTACCAGGCGGTAACGATGCGGGTCACCAGTTCACCAAGGCCATTCTGTTTCGCCACTTCCTGCAAATCTTTTGCCGCCTGGCCCGGTTTCACCAGCGCATGTAACTTGCTGACCTGCGCAGGGAAGTCAGGTTGTGAGCGGTAAAAAGCGTTGAAAATCTGCGCAGAAGAACCCTCGCTGATATTCCTGTGCTCAGTGATGGCCTGTGAGACCAGATAGAACTGGCCGAAGATGACCGGATCCTGTGTGGCGGTTTCTTTCTCCGCCTGGCTCAGGAACGGGAAGCCGAGCAGGGTCGTTGCCACCATGGCTGATGTCAGACCTTTTAGAAGTTCTCGACGACTGAAACCGGTTCCATTTTCGGTGGTGTTGCTTCCAATGATTGAAGGATCGTTTTCCATCTCTTTCTCGCTGGGAATGGGTTTTTGCCAAAAGGCAGGGAGTTCGCTTATCTGGTTTTTATTATAATTTGCGTAACACGAGATTTATCAGCGGGTTAAGTTCTGCTGATGTCGGTCCCGGTAGGGTATACCATTTATAACGGTGCGGATGATAAGCCAGAGAAGAGGGATTTGTGCAAACAAATTGTGCTGATTAATTAACATTAGATCCAGATTTTAACGTATGATGCGCGACGCTAAAAAATGTAACCATCTGGTTCATTTCAAAGTGAAATTAACCATCGCCTCGTTACGTTTGGTCGTTCTTATTTTTCTATACTTTTGATGTATATGAAGTTATTGCATAAAGATGAAGGTATTGACTGCCTGATTTGTATATTAAATGTAAATAAATAAGTAACGGAAAGTAGTATCAAATGATTAAAATGGTTGTGAATAAAGGCAGAAAAGGTTACAAATAAGCCAAAATGAGATCTGCATCTCAGTATGTCCGGGAGCAGAGATAAAAATAACGACAGTTTGTCATTTTGTATCCAATAACGTTAATTTAATGTTAATTATTTGAGCGTTGAGTGGGCAAAGTGCCGCCTGTCGGCTATAACTTAAACAGTGCTGTTGTAGCTATTTTGTAAAAACATGATGTAAATGATTTGCATGAATCATTGTCTGGGGAACCACGTGAATAATATCCAACTTTCGGTAGTACATCGTTTGCCGCAAAGTTATCGCTGGTTATCAGGTTTTACGGGGATTAAAGTTGAACCGATTCCGCTGCCTGGTAATGATGAAGATAACAATCTGATCGGCCTTAAATTACTCAGTCATGAAGGTGAATTCGCCTGGCAGGTGATGCATCAGCTGACCGAGGCTTTGGAAGATATACAGGTTAAAGCGGCGATTGTAGAAATCGACGGTGAGCCTTGTTTATTCGTTCATCGGGAAGATGAAAGTGCAACGCTCTGTTGCCTGAAAAATATCGGCGCAGCCATCGCAGAATCTGTGACTGCACTTTATCCTTTTTGACACGCCGGCATCATAATGCATTCCGGCGTCTTCTCCCCCGCGAATCAGGGCTGGACATCGAAAGCCTCTGATGCGGCCAGCAATGTGCGGGTGTAAGCCTCTTGCGGTGCAGTAAAAATCTGTTCACATTCTCCCTGCTCAATAACTTCTCCGTTTCGCAAAACCATCAACTGATGGCATAAAGCCCGCACCACGTGTAAATCATGGCTGATAAACAGGTACGACAGACCATAGCGTTGTTGTAACTGACTTAAAATGGTCAGAATCTGTGCCTGAACCGATTTATCCAGCGACGAAGTGGGCTCATCGAGTATCAGCATTTCCGGCTGTAAAATTAATGCGCGGGCGATCGCGATACGCTGACGCTGGCCGCCGGAAAACTCAGTCGGGTAACGGTAGCGGGATTGCGGATCCAGCCCGACTTCCTGCATTGCGCGGATCACTTCTGTATCGCGTTCCTGTTCACTGACGGCGCGATGTACCCGTAAACCTTCAGCAATGATTTGCCCGACGGTAAAACGTGGATTTAACGCAGAAAAAGGATCCTGAAACACCACCTGAATCCGGCTTCTGAACGGCAGCATTTTCTTGCGTGAGAAAGCATGCAGTGGCTGGCCGTCAAACCATATTTCGCCTTGCGATTTGAGCAAACGCAGCAATGCCAGCCCGGTGGTGCTTTTTCCCGAACCGGATTCGCCGACAACACCGAGACTTTCTCCGCGACGGAGCTGGAAACTGATCTGATTTACCGCGTGTTTGATGCCGACCGTGCGACGTAGCAGACCGCGTTTGACGGGAAAGCCGACATCCAGATTTTTCACATCCAGCAGAACAGGGGGATTGCCTGTCAGCGGCTGCGGACGCCCCTGGGGTTCGGCCTGTAACAGCTGGCGTGTATAAGAATGCTGAGGCTGACTGAACAGCGCGGTTCGCGGCTGTTGCTCAACCACACGCCCGTTTTGCATTACCGCTACGGTGTCCGCCAGACGGCGCACAATGCGCAGATTATGGGTGATAAACAGCATTGCCATCCCCATTTCCTGCTTAAGTTCATCGAGCAGGGATAAAATTTGTGCCTGCACGGACACGTCGAGCGCGGTGGTGGGTTCATCGGCAATCAGCAGCTTCGGCCTTGTCAGCACCGCCATGGCAATCATCACGCGCTGGCGTTCACCACCGGAAAGTTGGTGCGGAAAATCCCGCAGGCGCGAGGCGGCCTGCCGGATACCAACCCGATCCAGACAGCGCAATATTTCAGTGCGCGCCGCGTCACCGCGGAGGTTACGGTGCAGCGTCAGCACTTCGGTCAGCTGTTTTTCAATGGTATGCAGCGGATTGAGCGACACCATCGGTTCCTGAAAAATCATCGCAATCTGGTTGCCGCGGATCTGGCGCAATGTACCGGTACTGGCTTGCAGCAAGGACTGACCGGCAAACAGAATATCACCCTGAGGATAAACCGCCGCTGAGGGCAGCAGACGCAATACTGACAGCGCCGTTACGCTTTTCCCTGAACCGGATTCACCGACCAGCGCCAGCGTTTCGCCGGCACGGATATCGAGCGACACACTACTGACGACTTCACGTTGCTGTTTTCCCTGACGGAAGGCGACGCTGAGGTTTTTGATTTGCAGTAACGGGGCGGATAACGCAGCGTCTGTCATTTCAGAGTACCTCATTGTGGTGTGCGGACGGATTGAAGGCATCACGAACGGCTTCACCAATGAAAATCAATAATGACAGCAGCGCGGCCAGCACCACGAAAGCGCTGATCCCAAGCCAGGGTGCCTGCAAGTTATTCTTACCTTCCATCAGCAATGTGCCCAAAGATGGCGAGCCCAGCGGCAGGCCGAAACCGAGGAAATCCAGTGATGTCAGCGTGGTGATCGAGCCGCAAAGAATAAACGGCAAATAAGTCAGTGTGGCGACCATCGCATTAGGCAGCATGTGACGCCACATGATGGCACGGTCGCTGACGCCCATTGCCTGGGCAGCGCGGACGTAATCATAGTTTCGGGTGCGCAGGAATTCGGCACGCACCACGCTGACCAGCATCATCCAGCCGGAAAGCACGGTGATCAACAGCAGCCACCAAAAGTTGGGTTGAATCACGCTGGCCAGAATAATAATCAGGAACAGAGTCGGAATGCTCGACCATATTTCGATAAAGCGCTGCCCGAGCAAATCGATTAATCCGCCGTAATAACCCTGCGTGGCACCGACCATAATGCCAATTACGGAGGTTATCATCGTCAATAAAATGCCAAAGAACAGCGAAATCCGCAGCCCGTAGAGAATTTGCGCCAGTACATCGTGCCCGTTACTGTCGGTGCCCAGCCAGTTCTGCGCGGATGGCGGGGAAGGGAAGGGCTGTGCAGTGGAAAAATTAATGGAGCTATAACTGCTGCGAACCGGTGCCCAAAGCGCCCAGCCGTGATCTTCGATCTGGCGCACAACAAACGGATCCTGATAATCGGCTGGCGTTTCCAGCGCGCCGCCAAATGTCGTTTCGCTGTAACTGACCATAAAGGGCACATACCAGTGCCCCTGATAGCGCGCCAGCAGGGGTTTGTCATTCGCCAGCACATTGGATAACAGCACCAGAACCAGCATCACCATGAAAATCCACAGTGACCAGAAGCCGCGACGGTTCTGACAGAAACGTGCCCAACGTGCCTGGCTGATGGTGCCCAGCTTAAAGAGTTTTATATTCATCAGTGGCGGCCCTCAAAATCAATACGCGGGTCGACCAGGGTGTAAGTGATGTCGCTGACGATATTGAGCAGCAAACCAATCAGGGTGAAAACGTACAACGTGCCGAATATGACCGGAAAATCGCGTTGCACAATGGCATCGTAGCCCAGCATCCCGAGCCCCTGTAATGAAAACATGACTTCAATCAGCAACGAACCGGTGAAAAACATACTAATAAAGGTGGCCGGGAAACCGGCGATCACCAGCAGCATCGCATTACGAAAAACGTGTCGGTACAAAATTTGCTTTTCGTTCAGCCCTTTCGCACGGGCGGTCACCACATATTGTTTTTCGATTTCATCCATAAACGCGTTTTTGGTCAGCATCGTCAGGGTTGCGAACCCGCCAATTACGGTCGCCAGCACCGGCAAGGTGATGTGCCAGAGATAATCGGTCACTTTACCGTACCAGGGTAAGGTGTCGAAATTCGGCGATGTCAGGCCACGTAGCGGGAACCAGTCGAGATAGCTGCCGCCGGTGAATAACACAATCAATAAGATTGCGAATAAAAAAGAAGGAACGGCATAACCGATGATGATGAACGAACTGCTCCAGGTATCGAATTTCGTGCCGTTGCGCACGGCTTTGCGGATACCCAGCGGGATCGACACCAGATAGATGATCAGTGTGCTCCACAGGCCGAGGCTAACGGATACGGGCAATGCACTTTTCACCAATCCCATAACGGATGCGCCACGAAACAGACTGTCCCCGAAATTGAAGCGAACATAATTGGATAACATCTCGAAATAGCGCACATGCAGGGGTTTGTCGAAGCCGAACCGATGCGTTATTTCGGCAATGACTTCCGGGTCCAGGCCACGCGCACCACGGTACTGCCCCTCACCAAACTGCGCTAAGCCCGGTGACGCTTTGCCATTTCCGCTGCCACCGCCGGCACCCGGCAAACCGCTGGATTGACCCATCTCAATGGTGGCAATGGCCTGATCAACCGGGCCGCCGGGGGCAATCTGCACAATAAAAAAGTTAATCGTGATGATTGCCCACAACGTCGGGATCACCAGAAGCAGTCGTCTTAACAAATAGGCGGCCACAATATGCTCCTCAGCGGCGTTGCGCAGGTAAACGGGCTGCGCGGTTAACGTCGTACCACCATGTATCAAGTTCCATTCCGTTGGACGGGGTGACAGCTGGCATAGAGAACTTATCCCAGTATGCGTAGCGCTCGTGGTTGGTGTACCACATCGGGATCATGAGCATATTCCATGTCAGCACCCGGTCGAGCGCATGGCCCAGCGACAATAAAGCGTCGGGTTTTCCCTGATTGGCGGCGATGTCATCAGTCAGCTGGTCAATGGCCGGATCGCTGACGCCTGATTTGTTGTAGCTCGAATCGAGATATTGGGTGTTCCAGTAAATCTGTAAATCACTGCTCGGATAAGATGTGGCGGGGTAAACCGTCGGGATCATATCGTAATCACGCTGGCGCATACGGCGTACAAACTGTGAGTTATCCACTTCACGGATAGACATATTGATACCCAGCCGTTGTAAATTATGCTGGAACGGCAAGACGTATTGCGAGTTCCCGCCCCCCGGCAACAACAGTTCGAAAGTAAACGGCTTGCCGGTTTTGCTGTTTACCAGCACCTGGTTTTTCACTTCCCAGCCCGCTTCTTTCAGCAGTGCGGTGGCTTTGAGCAAATTCGTCCGGTCATTGCCGGAACCGTCAGAATGCGGGGGGTGATACAGCGTGGTGAAGACCTCTGCGGGGATCTTATCTTTCAGCGGCCCAAGCCAGGCCAGCTCTGCAGAGTTTGGATAATCTTTCGCCGCGTAGTCGGTATTTTGAAAATAGCTGTTCACCCGCTGGTATGCGCCGAAATACAGCGCCTTGTTCATCCAGTCAAAATCAAAAGCCAGTGTGATGGCTTCGCGAACCTTACGGTCTGCAAATTGCGGGCGATGAATATTGAATGCCAGCCAGCGCGTATCCTGCGCCGCCTGGTTTATCACATCAGCTTTAATGATAAAGTTTTTACTGAAATTACCGCCCTGATATTGTGATGCCCATTTTTTGGGTGAAGTTTCCATACGTAAATCGAATGCGCCTGACTTAAACGCCTCCAGCGCGACGTTGTCGTCGAGGTAATAGTCGTAGCGGATGGTATCGAAATTATAGCGGCCCCGGTTAACGGGCAAATTGGCAGCCCAGTAATCCGGCACGCGGGAATAGGTAATGTACTGTCCGAGTTTGTAATCACTGATGCGGTAAGGGCCGCTGCCCGGCGGTGGTGTACTCAGCGGTTCATTGAATTTATGTTTTTCCCAGAATGCCTGCGGCAGAACAGGCAGGCCCAGCAGACCGAGCATCATGTCTTTATCCGCTTTCGGCAACACCATACGCACCGTCAGGCGCGAAATAGCTTTCACTTCCACGCCTTTATACACCACGCGAAACTGCGGAACGCCTTCGGTCATGAACTTGCGAAAGCTGAAGGCCACGTCGCTGGCGGTAATTGGCGTATTGTCGTTAAAACGTGCACGCGGATTGATATCGACTTCGACCCAGCGGTACTGACTGTCATAACGGGCTGAGTCGGCAATCAGCGGATAATAGCTACCGATTTCGTCGCTTGACGTCGTGAACAGGCTGTCGTAAAGCGATCCGCTGCGTACCGCCGGATTACCGCGTGATGCGAAGCGGTTAAAGTTGTCGTAGGTACCAATAGCCGCCAGGGTAATCTGACCGCCTTTCGGGGCGGCAGGATTGACGTAGTCAAAACTGGTGAAGTTTGAGACATACTTTGGTTCGCCTAATATGGCGAATGCGTAGCTGTCCTGTATGACTTCGGCTTGTGCGCTGAGACTCAGCAGGCACAGCACACTGGCAAAAACGCGAGAAAACATCCTGAATATGCACTCCTGTGACGACGACGGCATGATGCGGCAGTACCGCAGGCTATTTCGAGAGTAATCAATTGAAAGCTATGATTTTGTCACCCACTACTTTTCGCTTTCTTCCCTGATTTTGGCCTTTTTATCACAACCGGATGCAGACGCCTAAAAGAAAAATGGGACAAAAGATGCAGGACTGATGCAGGTCAAATCTGCCAGGTGGCTTCTTTCTCGTTGAAATCACGTATAAAGGCCACGAGTTCCGCAACACCTAACGACTTGCTGTACAGGAATCCCTGTAAATAGGTCACGCCGTGGTTACGCAGATATTCAGCCTGCATCGGGGTTTCGACACCTTCTGCCACGGTTTTGATCTTCAGTTCCTCCGTGAGCCGGAGAACGGTATCCAATACCGGCGCGATAAGGGTTTTCTGATCAATTGACATGACAAAGCCGCGGTCGATTTTCAGATAATCCAGCGTAAACTTCTCAAGATAAATCAGTGCGCTATGTCCGGTACCAAAATCATCAATGGCTATTTCAATCTTGTGGCGGCGCAGCCAGTTAAATTCCCGTAATGCGCCTTGCGTATCAATCATTCCGCGTTCTGTAATCTCGAAAATCACCTGGAAAGCATTTTCAGGGAGTGCTTCAATAAAATTCATCACATCGTCATGAAAGCTGATTTTATTCATGTGGTGAGGGGAAATATTGATACTGAGTTTACCCGGAGCAGCAAACGCGTGCTGCAGGGTATGAGCATCCGCCGCCACCAGTGCCATCATGTGTTGCGTCAGTTCGACGATAAGCCCCTGATTTTCAGCGTAGCTGATAAAAATATCGGGCGGAATGCGTCCCTCAATCGGATGCTGCCAGCGCAGCAGGGCTTCAACGCCGGTCACTTTCAGGCTTTTAGCGTCGATAACAGGCTGATATTCCACAAAGAATTCTTTATTTTTCAACCCGCGGAGGATCTCCCGCTCTACGTTATGGCGGTTCAGCAAGCTGTGATAAATCAGTGCACACACCAGCAGGCTAAGCAGCAGGCCGCCTGAGATCGTAAAAAGAATATTATCGCGGGTCAGTACAGGGGAATAGAGGCGAATACTGAAAGGATAATGGTCAACGTTGACTTGAGTAAAGTGGCTGCGAGGCAAATCACTGACAGGGATCAGCCCCGCCATGGAAGAAATCAATGCGCTATCTCCCACCAGGAGTGCAAAACCCCGGTAGCCGGATCCTGGCTGCGCAAAAAGCATATAAGGTGAAAGTGTCAGTTCCAGTGTGGCTATCACGCCATCATCCGCTGCGCCGGCATTACGCTGCCATATAAGGATCACCGCGCGGTTCGGAACGGCAGGCGTTCCCATCTGCAAGCTGATACTCATGTTTTTATCAAAATCGATGTCATGCAGGGCACTGTTTGCCGGAACGTGTTGATTGCCGGAAGCCGAGGAACAAAAAACTATGCCATTACGCACCAGTTGAAAATCACGAACGCCCACGCTGAATGCGGCGTCACGGTTTAATTCTCCTGCAATGGAAGGGCAGGGTTCCGCCGTAAGCAACCCGATTCTGAGCATTGTGTCGGTTAACTGGCGCAGGTAGTCAGACGTGAATGTTGCTGTTCTCTGCGCGATTTGATGTTGTTCACGCAGGGCGTTAGCTTTAATCACGGTGAGGGTGACGGCAGTAAATAAAATGAAAAACAGGGCTGAAAAAAACAGACTTCTCTTTAAATACAGATGCTTGGGCAATACGGTGTGTGTTAACGCCGTTTTTAAACCCATATGTTTTGCCCTTTTGCGCGGAAAGAATAAAAGTATAACGTTGTCAAAAAAAACAATAGATATTTAATACACTTTATTACAGGCATAAAAAAACGCCATCCAAAGATGACGTTTTTTTATTCGCTTGGCATAGGACAACAAGAACTAAATCATCAGGTAACGGCATTAACCGTTAGCTAAAACTCGTCTTGCTTCACGATAACGTGCATTCCAGTAGGACTCTTTCAGATTGGAAATCATCACACCGTTGCTGGTGGATGCATGCACAAACTGATCGTTACCTAAATAAATACCGACGTGACGGCCTGTAGAACCCGCGCGGAACAGAACCAGATCACCCGGACGCAGTTTCGTGCGCTGGATTTTCTTGCCTTTCTCTTCCTGTTCATAGGTTGAACGAGGTAAATCCATACCAAATTGTTCGCGGAATGTTACCTGTACGAACGCTGAGCAATCGATACCACGCTTGCTGTCACCGCCTAACCGATAACGAACGCCTTTCCAGCCAGCGTACTGATCCATAATTTTGGATTTAACGTTGACGTTGCGAACCATTGCTTCGAATTCATCCTGAGAGGCTTGCAGTAGAAGGCCATCATTGCCATTTACTGCACGCATATCAGTTTGTGCGTTTTCTGTGTTCGAAGAATGTGTACCACTACATGCAGAGAGAATAATTGCTGCACCAATCGCGGGAATTATCCGCGTGATATATCTCAGAAACGGTTGAGACTTGACCATTATTGTTGTTATCCCTTGGTGTCCTTAACGATTAAATCGTTATTAAAATTGCCAAACGAAGCGAGACTACCTGCCGTACATCTGTGGGACAAATGCCTTGAAGGGAAAATGTGTGTCAGAGCACGTTTTTTTCCTGAACCGGGGCGTTTTTAGCACAATTCTATGCAGGCGAATTGGAGATTACCGTAATGAACAGGTGATTGCGAGAGGTATTATGAGATTTCTTATAAGAAATTGTGATGTAAGGTGATGTAAGTAAACATGTTAAAAGTGATGGGTGATATTTATACAAATTTGGGTTAAAGCCGCATCATTAGTGCGTTCCTGGCACATAATACGAGAGAGAAGTGCTGAAAAGTTTCTTATAAAAAGGCCCGGCAGATCATAAACATCTGTCGGGCCATAATTATTATGTATGTAATTTGAAATTATGCCTGTGACTTAGGATTTTTTTTTACCGGGTAACTTTTTCTCAAGCCAGTTAATCAGCATATCGCTCGCAGGCGTCATTAGCCACCAGCTGGCACCGACCAGCACGACGGACATTGAGCCGACCGCGATATCCGTAAACCAGTGTGCACCAATCATCACCCGGGGCAGGGAGAAGATGAAGGTGATGATCAAAGCGATAGCGAATGCTGACCTGCCCAGATAGCGCAGCATGAAGCATGAGAAAATAATCAGCATCATGCCATGATCGCCCGGGAAACTGTCTCCGGAAGCATCTTTGGTAGGAATGCCGGTCAGCTCGCTCACCCGGTTTACACCCGGAAAGCTGAGCGACGGACTCTTGTGGCTGACAGGCAATAAATGCCCTATCTGGTTGAGCACCACCGCGGTCAGCAGCATCACAATACCAATAATGATGTAACGCCGACGCCCGTTGCCATCCTGCTTCACGAAGTAGCTCAGATACAATATTCCCATCGCCAGGAGTGAAATAACATCAAAGGCACGGTTATTGGTCACGGCGACCAGGTGCAGGAACCACGCATCGGTTGCCAGATGTTGGTTAAAAAAGAAGAAAATCGATTTATCAATCGGGAACCAGAAACCATGGTTTGCTGGCAGATAGAAAGATAAAAATAAGGCAACGCCTAATACATTGAGTATCAGGATTGCCGGGATATTGCGGCGCCACATAAAGGAAAACCTATTCTTAGCAGGGTAAGGAATAACGTAGTTAGCGTTAACTTAATCCGATCAACTTAAACGAATCTTCAACAAAGATGATTGTAATGTATTCCATTGCACTTCGTTTTGCGTAATAAGCTCAATTCTGCTGTCTGAAGGCAGCGCCGGTTTGGTTTCGATATGTAAGTCATTGCCCTGCCGGTTAATCATTAAAGTGCCTTCTTTAATGCGCATAATCCCTTTGACACGTTCAACCGGTACTGCACGCGCCCAGTCGAGAATGTCCGCCGCCTCAAACTGTGTTTCGCCATCAAATATCCATCCGCAACTGGTATAACCGTCTGCCTGATTCAGTGCGCGACGCCAGCGCTGTTTCGCCGGCAGGCTCAGCGCGGCCAGCCCAGGTTTTTCGGCATGAGCATGATGATGTTTAGCTTGCGGTAACTCAGCCCGATTCTGGCGCGGTAAATCCAGTAAAGCCGGGTCTATCTTACCTTGCGAAGCGGTGATCAGAAGGCGCTGGCGGCCACTGTGTTGATACCATTCGTCCAGCTTCTGTTTGTCCTGCGCCTGCGTCACATCAGACTTATTCGCCACAATGATGTCTGCCGAGGCCAGCTGATCGCGAAAGTTTTCATTCTCAATGACGCGCTGATCGCTTAACTGACGTGGATCCAACAGACAAAGCGTGGCATTGAGTGTCAGCCAGTTGCTGTAAACGGCGGACGTCAGTAAAGAGAGGATCTGCTTCGGATGCCCCAGCCCGGTGGGTTCGATCAGCAAGCGGTCAGGTTTTGCCTGCTGCAATAACATATTCAGGCCGACCTGCATGGGCAAACCGTTCACGCAGCACATGCAACCACCGGGAATTTCCTTCAGGACCGCACCACTGTCAGCCAGTAACGCACCATCAATCCCGACTTCGCCGAATTCATTTACCAGCACGGCCCACTTCTCACCTTCAGGCTTCTGAGCCAGCAGATGGCGCAGCGTGGTGGTTTTGCCGCTTCCCAGAAAACCGGTGATCAGGTTGGTTTTGGTCATGGTTGCACATCCTTTTTGAAAAATTTCCCGTCAATGTGCAGCGACTTCTTAAGAAAATCCAGCGTTGTGCCGATGTAAGACATGGATTGCTTATTTTTAGCGGCAGGCGGGCACGGTTTATTTTGTATTCAGGCGTGTGAATTCAATGAGATGTATTAATGTTAAATTGCAGTTATGGGAACTTTAAAATTTATAATTATGATGAGGTGTCACCATGAACAGAATGACCTGTGTACTGTTTTTGGGAGTCATGGCCTCAGGGACGACTCAGTTTGCCACTGCCGCTGCATCAGGCGGAATCATTCACTTTACGGGCGCGATTGTTGACGGAGGATGCCAGTTTAACGCTGAACAGAACCGGGTGATCAGTCATTGTGAGCGTGACGGCCGGCAGATAAGACAGGTTCATACGGTAAATGTCCATACTCCATCCTCTTTCGCACTACCTTTGTCTCTCGGAAAGGTCACAACGCAGCATATTAATAATGATCCTCGTCTTGCTGTAATGACGGTGAATTATAATTAAATGCCGGAAATGAATTAACACGGCTAATGATTTGTAACCCGGTCATTGAGCGCGTCAGTATGATACCACCGAGTTTGGCCGGACAACTTTGTAAAGTGGCTGGCCCGGTTTTGATCGGACCGTCAGTTTTCCATTCCTGTCCTTTCCCTTTTTGCCGACATGTTATAATTTTCCCTCTTATTTCAGGCATCATAACGATTTATCAGATGTCAGACCAATTAAGACTGTGGCAGAGAAAAGAGGCAAAACATGCGACTTTATCAGGAGATAGGCGGTCATCTGCGCCGCGATATCCATGCCGGGAAGTATGCCCCTGGTGATCGCCTTCCTCCGGAGCGTGACATTGCTGAATCTTATTCCGTCAGCCGGAGTGTGGTGCGTGAAGCGCTGATCATGCTGGAACTCGAAAAAGTGGTAGAAGTGCGTAAAGGTTCCGGCGTCTATGTGTTGCATCAGCCGCAAGACGGCCAGCCGGAAGATGCTGACAGCGGATATGGCCCGTTTGAGTTATTACAGGCGCGGCAATTGCTGGAAAGTGAAGTCGCGGCTTTTGCGGCGATGCAGGCCACTAAGACGGATATTCTGCAAATGCGCGATGCCATTGATGCACAACGTGAATGCATTGCCCGTGGCGTATCCGATGATGCTGAAGATCAACGGTTTCATGCCTTGCTGGCGCAGGCTTCCCAGAACAGCGTGCTGGTTAAACTGGTGGATGATTTGTGGCTGATCCGCCAGCGCAGCCCAATGTGGCAGGGGATCCATCAGCATGTCGGCAATAAAAATTACGGCCAGATTTGGTTGCAGGACCATCAGAGAATTTTGCAGGCGGTACTGCGCAGGGATCCGAAAGCCGCCAAACAGGCGATGTGGCAGCATCTGGAAAATGTAAAAGATATGCTGTTACAGGTTTCGGATGCTGATGATCCGTCTTTTGACGGATTCCTGTTCTCTTCGGTCCCCTCCGGGCTGAACGATTAATCGCGCAAAACAAATAAAAACGGCTGCCGCAGCAGCCGTTTTCTGTGTCAGTGTCGGGCTTAACGCATGTATTTTGCGACAGTCTTCTTCGCGCCGATTCTTTGGAGATCGGCATATGCGCTCAGGATGGCGTTTACGACTTTCTCTTCATGAGGCAACTGTTCACCGAATACACCTGTCAAGGTCAGCAGGGCTTTCACACGCGGTTCGCCATCTTCAGTTGACGCCACAATTTCAGCGACTGTTTCAGCCATCGGATCTTTAATCTCGATCGGTTGTCCGGCATCATCAGTCCCGCCCACATAACGCATCCAGCCTGCTACGCCCAGCGCCAGCAATTCATAGGAACCGCCATTTTTAACATGCCAGCGGATTGAGTCGAGCATACGCTGTGGCAGCTTCTGTGTACCATCCATCGCGATTTGCCAGGTCCGGTGTTTCAGCGCCGGATTGCTGTAACGCGCAATCAGGCTGTCAGCATAGGCGTTAAGATCAACCCCCCCGACGCTGAGTGTCGGGGCCTGTTCATGCAGCATCAGATGATGGGCAGCGGCTTTGTAGTTGGCGTCTTCCATGCAATCATTGATGTGCTGATAGCCGGCCAGATAGCCAAGGTATGCGAGGAAAGAATGGCTGCCGTTCAGCATGCGCAACTTCATTTGTTCAAAAGGCAGAACGTCGTCAACCATCTGCGCACCGGCTTTCTCCCAGTCAGGGCGGCCTGCCACGAAATGGTCTTCCACCACCCACTGAATGAACGGTTCGCAGGCGATACCACAAGGATCGGTCACGCCACCGAGTGCTTCGGTGATTTCTTCCAGCGTGTTCTCTGTTGCCGCAGGAACGATGCGGTCAACCATAGTGCTTGGGAAAGAGACGTTTTCAGTGATCCATTTCGCCAGCGCCGGGGAACGGGCTTTCGCCATGCCCAGGACGGCTTTTTTTACGACCAGACCGTTTTCAGGAATGTTATCGCAGCATAAAACGGTGAAGCCCGGCAGGCCGCGTTCATGACGCAGGCGCAGCGCTTCAACGAGTACGCCTGGCGCAGTACTGGGTGCCTGATCACCGGCCAGATCCTGCTGAATTTTTGGATTTTGCAGATCCAGTTCGCCAGTGCCTGGCTCAATGCAATAGCCTTTTTCGGTAATGGTCAGGGAAACAATCGCTATCTGAGGTTCGGTGAGTTTTTCAAGTACCGCTGTCAGCCCGTCAATCCCGCCATGCACTGATTCATGCGCGGAGCCGATGATAATCGCCTGGTTGCCGTCCGCGCCTTTTTCCAGCACGGTAAACAGATGATTTTGCTGACGTAAGCTTTTGATCAGGGTTTCATTGCCAAACAGGCTGATTTCGCAAATGCCCCAGTCGCCCCCCTGAAGGTTCAGTACGCGGTTGGTCAGCAGTGCCTGGTGAGCGCGATGGAAGGCGCCAAATCCGAGATGAACAATACGGCTTTTTAACGCATCGCGATCATAAGCAGGCAATGACACTGCTGCAGGCAGGGACGCTGTGGCAATAGTTTTCATGCAATACTCCAGACAAGTCAGAAATAAATAATTGGTCAGGCCAAATTGGGGCTGTTTACCCGTCAGTTCAATTTTATGCTGGATAAAGCGACGATTTAAGCCGAAATCAGGGTGTAGAGTGTAAAGTCATATGATAGAAAGGGGAATTGGTAAGTCCAGACAGCCACTCATTTTGTGATACAGATCCATTGTCTGAGAGATGAATTGCAAAATGCAGACAATAAAAAAGGAACGCCGGAGCGTTCCTTTTACCTAAGGGCAGGGCGCTGATTAATCCGCGCGGCCCATATAACGGCGTTCTGCAATATGAATACGGATTTTGTCGCCAGAACTCAGGTACTCAGGAACCTGAATGTTCAGCCCGGTGCTCATTACCGCAGGTTTGGTGCGGGAACTGGCGGATGCGCCTTTGATGCCCGGAGCTGTTTCCACGATTTCCAGATCCACAGTCTGTGGCATTTCGAGCGCCAGCAGCTGGCTGTCCAGCGTCAGAACCTGCATGCCCTGCAAGCCTTCTTCAGGGATGAACAGCAGTTCATCTTCGATCTGTGCCTTATTAAAGGTGTAGGGCGTGAAGTCTTCGTCATCCATAAAGATATATTCGTCACCATCCACGTAAGAGAAGTTAACTTTACGACGGGTCAGGGTAACGGTATCCAGGATATCGTCGCCTTTAAAGCGCTCTTCCACTTTGCCACCCGTACGGACGTCAGCGAAACGCATTTTATACAAGGTGCTGGCACCACGGGCGCTCGGGCTCTGAACATCAATATCTTTTACCAGCAGCAATTTGCCGTCGTAGTTCACAACGAAGCCGCGTTTAATTTCGTTAGCACGTGCCATATAAATAACCTGTCAGCAGAGAGATAAATAATTTGCGACACGTTACTCGCGCCGCTGATTTCAGGCAAGCAGATAGCGTAAAAAGAGTCGCGAAACTCCGCGTTACGGCGCATTTTTTGCGCTCCGCCTGCCGGTATGAAAAATGTTCGGGTAATGATGTTAAAAAGTCGTCAATATTTCGCTGGTGGCGCATTACCTCGCCTGCTATTGTCGCGGCTCAAAATGAGGCCTGAGGAGGCTGTTGATGGACTGTCGTACTGATTGCGGAGCCTGTTGCATAGCGCCCTCAATTTCAAGCCCGATCCCGGGGATGCCAGACGGCAAGCCGGCGAATACACGCTGTGTTCAGCTGGCCGATAATTTCCTGTGTAAAATTTTCGCCTCACCGCTGCGCCCGAAAGTGTGCGCCAGTCTGCAGGCCAGCCGCGAAATGTGTTTTACACATCGCGACCAGGCACTGACTTATCTGATTAAGCTGGAAGCGGATACGGCGCCTTAAACCGCCGCCGCTGGCATACTTTCAGCCGGCTTATCGACGTTTTTCACTTTCCAGATACACAACACTGAACCGATCACCATCACCAGTGCGGCGTAAAATACCGCATGGTATGTCCAGAACTGCGCGATCACTCCGGCCAGCGAACCGGCGAGGATCCAGCCCGCCCGTGTTGAGTTGGTGAAAAGCGTGGTGGCGGCCCCTGCCTGACCCGGCATCAGATCCTGAAAATACAGCATGCCGATCCCGGCCAGAATGCCGATGAAAATCGCGTTCAGCAACTGTAAAGCAATCAGCATGGCTGCACCGGTTGTAAACAGAAGGCAGCCGTAGAAAATCACCCCCGCCAGCACGGCAAAACGCATCAGGAACCGTTTCCCCAACTGCTTAGCCAGATACCCGGCAATCAGCATGGTCGGAATTTCCAGACAGGCGGCACTGCCCATCAGCACGCCCGCCAGTTTTTCCGGCAGCCCCAGTTCACGCACCACATACAGCGGCATATTAATCAGATAAATGCTATTTGCTGCCCACATCAGCGAACAGGCAATGAACAGCATCAGTGTATCGCGGCGGTTACGGCGGGGTGCTTCCAGCGTGGCGGTGGTTTTGATGTGCGCTTTAGGCATTGAAGGCAGGAACATCCACACCATTACACCGCACAGTAAGAAGGCCAGCGCGGCAGCGCAGTACATAAAGGTAAAACCAAATCCCATCGACAGGGCGAAGGCCAGCGGCGGGCCGACCACCCATGCCAGCGAAACCTGTGCGCGCAAAATTGAGCTGAACATCACGGCTTCACGGCCGGTTTTTTCGGAATGCTCCCGGGCTAACGCGAACATCTGCGGGTTTGCCGTAGAACCGAAACTCGACAGCAAAACGCCGATGCACAGCAGAATAAAGTAATTACGGTTGAAGGCGAAAAGCACACAAGCCAGCGCACCCAGTATGCAGCAATACAAAATCAGCGTTTTGCGGTCACCGCGTTTATCAGACCACGTCGCCAGCAACTGGCTGACGAAAATACCGATCACGGCGCTGCCGGTAAAGAAGATACCGACCATAAACGGGCTGACGTGCACCTGAGACGTCAGGAACAGGCTGAGGGTTGGCGTCTGTAATGCGCCCGCAATGCCCGTGAGAAAGGCGATGATCAGAAAAGCAGTCGACGTCATGTCGGGTAAACGGCGGGCTGACGTTGTAGAAATTCGCATTAGGTAAATGAACCGGATGTAGGGGAGGGGACAAAATTTGCGCGAATGTTACGTCAGTTTAAAAAAAACAAAAACAGGTTTTGATCATCAAAAATGTAAACCGGCGTGAATTTGCCATACTGAAGAATAAAACCGCACTTTGTGTCAAAAACCGCCAGATCAGGGGGGCTTTTTTTACGGCATCATGCCTGACCACCACCGGTCAGCTTGTGTCAGCATTTTACGTCAGCCTGCTTCAGCATTTGCGTTAAGTAATCTGTTTCGGAAAGCTCTCAGAAAGGAAACTGTGCGTAACATCAAAAAATTGTTATGCAAAATCAGGGAAAGCTTGATTTAAAAACAGGCCGGATTGAGACTCCTTGAAACGTTTCAGCGTTGTCATTTTTCTCCTGAGATCTGATGGCGCTCCTTTTTTCTCAGTAAAGCTGAAACGATTCAATTTCAGCAGGAGAGGAGAATTATGTTCCAACTGTCACAGCAAGATATTCATCTCGGTGCGGCTGCCAGCGATAAGCAGGACGCTATTCGCCAGGTTGCAGCAGCACTGACTCAGGCCGGTCGCGTCAGCGAAGGTTATGTAGACGGCATGCTGGCGCGTGAGTTGCAAACCTCGACTTACCTTGGCAACGGCATCGCAATCCCGCACGGCACCACGGATACCCGTGACCTGGTACTTGATACCGGCGTGCAGGTTTTCCAGTTCCCGCAGGGGATTACCTGGGGTGAAGGTCAGACGGCATATGTCGTGATCGGCATCGCAGCCCGTTCTGATGAACACCTCGGTTTGCTTCGCCAGCTGACGCACGTATTAAGTGATGACAGTGTGGCCGATCGCCTGGCAAAAACAGATTCTGCTGAAGAATTACGCAGCCTGCTGATGGGCGAAAAAAATGCGGCTGAATTCCTGTTTGATACCCAGCTTATCGCGGTCGATGTGGCCGCTGAAAACCTGATCACATTACAGGCGCTGAACGCAGGCCGCCTGAAAGAGATTGGTGCGGTCGATAACGCTTTTGTCAGCGATGTCATCAGCCGAAAACCGCTGAACCTCGGGCAGGGCATCTGGCTGAGCGACAGCACCGAAGGCAACCTGAAAAGCGCGGCAACAGTAAGCCGTGCGCAGCAGTCGTTTGATCTGGATGGCGAAAAAGTCTCCATGCTGCTGACGATTTCCGTTGCCGACGATCAGCCGCTCGATGTGCTGAACTACCTCAGCGATTTGCTGATTGCCAACAAAGCTGAACGCTTGCTGACGGCAGATTCTGTCGGTGTGCTGGCCTTGCTGACCAGCGAAGTCGAAGAACAAGCCAATGTGCTGACCGCTGAATACGTTATCCGTAACGAACACGGCTTGCATGCACGTCCGGGCACCGCACTGGTGAACGTAATCAAACAGTTCAGCAGTGAAATCACGGTAACGAATCTTGATGGCAGCGGTAAACCTGCCAACGGTCGCAGCCTGATGAAAGTCGTGGCGCTGGGCGTTAAAAAAGGTCACCACCTGCGCTTTACTGCCAGCGGTGAAGATGCAGAACTGGCATTAAAAACCATCGGTGAAGCGATTGCTGAAGGTCTTGGGGAGGGCGCATGAGCCGTCGGGTCGCCACAATTACTTTAAATCCGGCCTACGATCTGGTCGGTTACTGCCCTGAAATCGAACGGGGTGAAGTCAATCTGGTACAAACCACCGGCCTGCACGCGGCGGGTAAAGGGATTAACGTTGCCAAAGTGCTGAAAGATCTCGGCATTGACGTCACCGTTGGCGGTTTCCTGGGAAAAGAAAACCAGGATGGCTTCCAGCTGTTATTCAGCGATCTGGGCATCGCGAACCGCTTCCAGGTCGTCAACGGCCGTACCCGCATCAATGTAAAACTGACTGAAAAAGACGGCGAAGTCAGCGACTTCAACTTCTCAGGCTTCAATGTCACGCCTGCGGACTGGGAACGTTTCGTGACGGATTCGCTGTCATGGCTGGGTCAGTTCGACATGGTGGCTGTCAGTGGCAGTCTGCCAGCGGGTGTTGATCCTGATGCCTTCACCGACTGGATGAAACGTCTGCGCGCACAGTGCCCGTGCATCATCTTCGACAGCAGTCGTGAAGCGCTGGTTGCCGGTCTGAAAGCTGCTCCGTGGCTGGTTAAACCTAACCGTCGTGAGCTGGAAATCTGGGCTGGCCGTAAATTACCGGAACTGAGTGACGTAGTAGAAGCCGCACACGCCTTGCGTGATCAGGGGATCGCCCATGTGGTGATTTCTCTGGGGGCTGAAGGTGCATTGTGGGTTAACGCATCCGGTGCCTGGATCGCCAAACCACCAGCTTGTGAAGTTGTCAGCACCGTAGGTGCCGGCGATTCCATGGTCGGTGGCCTGATCTACGGTTTGCTGATGCGTGAATCCAGTGAACATACGTTACGGCTGGCAACCGCAGTTGCTGCCCTGGCTGTCAGCCAGAGTAATGTTGGTGTCACCGATCGTCCGCAACTTGCGGCGATGATGGCCCGTGTTGATCTGAAACCCTTTTAACCCGCAGGAGGCAGAATGAAAATGCTGCTGATGATAGACAGTTCGCTGGGACAGGCTCGCAGCCAACTGGCGAAAAATTTGCTCGCTGCTGCTGCGGCGAAAGCAGGCCACCAGCTGACTGAACAGGCCGCTGAGGCTGATGTGGTGGTTGTGGCCGGTGAAACCGTACCTAACGAGCCCGCCCTGGCTGGCAAAAATATTTATACCGGTGACGTGTCTGACGCAGTCCGTGATCCGGAGACTTTCCTGCAACGCGCGCTGGCCGAAGCGAAACCGTATGTCGCCCCGGTTGCGGCAGCTGTGCCGGCTCCGGCCGCCAGCGGCCCGAAACGTATCGTTGCTATCACAGCCTGCCCGACGGGTGTTGCACACACCTTTATGGCGGCTGAAGCCATTGAAACCGAAGCAAAAAAACGCGGCTGGTGGGTAAAAGTCGAAACCCGCGGTTCTGTCGGTGCCGGTAATGCTATTACGCCGGAAGAAGTTGCAGCGGCTGATCTGGTGATCGTCGCGGCTGATATAGAGGTGGATCTGGCGAAGTTTGCCGGTAAGCCGATGTATCGTACATCTACCGGTCTGGCCCTGAAAAAGACCAAACAGGAACTGGACAAAGCGCTGGTTGAAGCTGATGTGTTTGAGCCGAAATCTCAGGGCAAAGCAACGGGCACAGGGAAAAAAGAAGCGGGTGGCGCAGGCCCGTACCGCCATCTGCTGACCGGGGTGTCTTACATGCTGCCAATGGTGGTAGCGGGTGGTTTGTGTATCGCGCTGTCATTTGTCTTCGGTATCAAAGCCTTTGAAGTGAAAGGCACGCTGGCTGCTGCGCTGATGCAAATCGGGGGGGCTTCAGCCTTCGCGCTGATGGTGCCGGTTCTGGCCGGTTTCATCGCCTTCTCTATTGCTGACCGTCCGGGTCTGACGCCGGGTCTTATCGGCGGCATGCTGGCTGTCAGCACCGGTGCTGGTTTCCTCGGCGGTATCATTGCAGGTTTCCTGGCGGGTTATGTGGCGAAAGCCATCAGCGGCAAGCTGAAATTACCGCAAAGTATGGAAGCGCTGAAACCTATCCTGATTATTCCGCTGGTGGCGAGCCTGATTACCGGTCTGGTAATGATTTACGTGGTCGGTACGCCGGTTGCCAAAATCATGGCGGGTCTGACTGCATGGCTGCAATCTTTGGGTACAGCCAATGCGGTACTGCTTGGAGCAATTCTCGGTGCGATGATGTGTACCGATATGGGTGGCCCGGTGAACAAAGCCGCTTACGCGTTCGGCGTGGCATTGCTGAGTTCTTCCGTCTACGCCCCTATGGCCGCCATCATGGCTGCCGGTATGGTACCTCCTCTGGCTATGGGACTGGCAACATTGCTGGCGCGTCATAAGTTTGAGCAAAGCGAACGTGAAGGGGGTAAAGCGGCGCTGGTATTAGGTCTGTGCTTTATCTCTGAAGGTGCGATTCCGTTCGCAGCCCGTGACCCGATGCGTGTTCTGCCATGCTGTATCGCAGGTGGTGCACTGACCGGTGCTTTATCGATGGCATTCCATGCGCAACTGATGGCACCACACGGTGGTCTGTTCGTGCTGCTGATCCCTGGCGCAATCACACCGGTACTCGGTTATCTGGTGGCGATTATCGCCGGTACGGTTCTGGCGGGTGGTGCATACGCGATTCTGAAACGTTCAGATGCTGCGGTAGCCGCGAAAGCTGCTGCATAACGGTAAATCGTTAAAAGCCAAAAGGCGCGACATGTGAATGTCGCGCCTTTTTTATTGCGCCTTCTCTGCGAAAGAAAAGAGAGTATGGAGCTGAGTCATTCTCTTTTTTACTCCTCTCCTTCGCAGGGAAGGGAGCCGACCGGAATTTACTGTAAAAACTAAGCTGCCGCTTCGCCACTTTCAGACGTTTGCTGTGCTTTCAGCCAGGCGATTTCATCTTTCCAGATGTCCGGATTGACTGTTTCGAGGATCATCGGGATACCGTCGAAACGTGCATCTTTCATGATCCAGCTAAAGACGGTATTGCCGATATTACCTTCGCCGAGGCTATGGTGGCGGTCAACGCGGCTGTTGAATGCGCTTTTCGCATCATTGAGATGCATACCACGCAGGTATTGAAAACCTACCACATCGTCAAAGTGCTTAAAGGTTTTCTCGCATTCTTCCACCGTACGCAGATCGTAACCCGCCGCAAAGGCGTGACAGGTATCGATGCAGACACCCACGCGGCTTTTATCTTCCACGCCTTCAATAATTTTGGCCAGATGCTCGAAACGGAAGCCGAGATTACTGCCCTGACCGGCGGTGTTTTCGATAACCGCTGTCACGCCTTTGGTTTTATCCAACGCAATGTTCAGAGATTCAGAAATCAGCGCCAGGCATTTATCTTCTGCGATTTGCATCAGGTGGCTGCCCGGATGGAAATTTAGCAGTGAAAGGCCCAGTTGTTCGCAGCGTTGCAACTCATCAAGAAACGCCTCGCGTGATTTCTCCAGCGCTTCGGCGACCGGATGACCGAGGTTAATCAGGTAGCTGTCGTGCGGCAAAATCTGACTGCTTTGGTAGCCGTATGTTTCACAAGCCACTTTGAATTTTCCGATGACGTCTTCCGGCAACGGTGCGGCTTTCCACTGACGCTGATTCTTGGTGAAAAGCGCAAAAGCCGTGGCTTCCAGCTCGTGTGCCCTCAGAACCGCCTGATCGACCCCCCCGGCTGCACTCACGTGTGCTCCCACAAACTTCATTTTTGCTCCTCAGTTATTCATCGCGTTTATGGGCAAATGATAGCGCCTCCTGGCAGGAGGCGCAGCACTGAAGTGTTAAAAGCAGCAACATCAGCCCAAAAGCTGCTGAACAAGCTGGTTGATACCGGCACCGCCGACAATCAGCCAGATGAACAATACCGCCGCCAGCAGCATCGGTTTAAGGCCCGCCTGACGTAATGCGCTGATGTGGGTGGTCAGCCCGAGCGCTGCCATCGCCATCGCCAGCAGCACGGTATCGAACGTAATCAGCATCGGGATCCAGCTGTGGGGCAGAATATTGAGTGAATTAACTGCCGCTACCAGAATAAACAGCAGGGCAAACCACGGGATAGTAATGTTACGCATGCCCGTCATCTGACCGCCTTGTTGCCCGGCTTTCCGTGACGTCCAGCCAGAGAGCAGCAACAGGAACGGCGCCAGCATCATGACGCGGATCATCTTGGCGATCACTGCCGCGTTTTCCGCATCCGGGCTGATACCCTGACCGGCTGCCACGACCTGCGCAACTTCATGCACCGTCGAACCGGTATAGATGCCGAACTGGGCAGCGGTAAAGCTCAGCCAGTGATACTGAGCATTCAGATGCCATAACCACGGATACAAAAAGATGGCTGCTGTTCCGAAGATCACGACAGTTGCCACCGCAACCGTCACTTTCTCGGCTTTGGCATTAAGCACCGGTTCCGTCGCCATCACCGCCGCTGCGCCACAGATGCTGCTACCCGCGCCAATCAGCATCGAGGTATCGCGGTCCAGTTTAAAGACCCGCTGTCCAAGCCAGCAGGCGAGGGCGAAAGTGGAACACAGCATCAGCGCGTCAGTCAGAATACCGGTCGCGCCGACATCCGCAATTTGCGCAAACGTGAGTCGTAAACCGTAAAGGATAATGCCCAGACGCAGAAGACGTTGCTTCGCCAGCGTCACACCTTCCTCACACCAGGGTTTTGCCGCCGGATACACCGTGTTACCGATTACCATGCCGATGACAATCGCCAGCGTCAGTGCGCTCAGGCCGAGATGATTTAGCGCAGGAATATCACTTAGCCAGATCGCCAGTGCAGTGATCATACCGGTCAGCGCCAGGCCGGGTAACACGCGGCGAAAGCCCGAAAAATGAGGGAGATGCGGGTTATCCGCCGCTTTTTTATTTTCGTTTTTAAGCGCAAGTGTATTCATTGTCCGTTCCTCATTCAGGAGTGATGAGATAAGGCTACGCCGCGCTTATATAAAAATGAAATAGATTATTACTTTATAACCTATCTATAAAAGTGGTATAGAGTATCCATTCAAAAGAGGCCTGCAAGGCAAGGGTCTATACTAAAAGCACAGCGTGCTATAGGGCGCATGAGAATAGCGGGACATTTATGCACATAACATTGCGACAACTTGAGGTTTTCGCCGAGGTGCTGAAAAGCGGTTCGACCACGCAGGCGTCAGTTGTGCTTTCATTATCACAATCTGCGGTCAGTGCGGCGCTGGCCGATATTGAAGGGCAACTGGGCGTGCAGTTATTTGACCGTGTCGGCAAGCGGCTGGTCATTAATGAGCATGGGCGTTTGTTGTATCCGAAAGCGCTGGCATTGCTCGAACAGGCTGGCGAAATCGAGCATCTGTTTAATCACGACAACGGTTCGCTGCGCATCGGCGCGAGCAGCACTATTGGCAACTATATGCTGCCGGCGATGATTGCGGATTATCGTCTGGATTTCCCCCACACACCGCTGGAACTGAACGTGGGTAACACCAACGATGTCATTAATGCAGTGTCGGACTTTCGTGTCGATCTCGGTTTGATTGAAGGCCCGTGTCAGTTGCCTGAACTGATCACACAGCCCTGGCTGGATGACGAACTGGTGGTGTTTGTCGCACCGGAAAACCCGCTGGCGGGGCGGGTGGTTTCGCTGGAGTCGCTGGCGCGTGAACCCTGGATCCTGCGCGAGCGCGGCTCCGGTACCCGTGAAGTGTTAGATCACCTGTTGTTGCCGCAGCTACCGGATTTTAATCTGGTCATGGAGCTGGGGAATTCCGAGGCAATTAAGCATGCTGTCAGGCATGGTATCGGGATCAGTTGCCTTTCACGTCGGGTGATTTCTGAGCAGCTAAGCAGTGGTTCTCTGGTAGAAATCCGGTTGCCGGTCGCGCCGATGGTGCGCAAACTTTACCTGATCCATCATCGGCAAAAACATATCTCCGGCGCATTATCACGGTTTCTGACCTATTGTCGCGAAGCCCAATAACGGTCTTTCACTAATGATCTGCAGCCAGTTATGAAGGTGTCTTATAACAGGTCGTTCCTGCTATTCAGAGCGGCAGGTTTTGCTACAATCCGCGCTTAAATTTCCACATGACGAGCGGATATAGGGAAAAAATGGCTCAACAACATACAAAAAATACGCAGGTGGCTCCCACACTGCGTCGCGAGCTTAAGGCACGTCACCTAACGATGATCGCCATCGGCGGTTCAATTGGTACGGGATTATTTGTTGCTTCAGGTGCGACAGTTTCCCAGGCGGGCCCGGGTGGGGCACTGCTTTCCTACGCATTAATCGGCATCATGGTTTACTTCCTGATGACCAGTCTGGGTGAACTGGCGGCGTTCATGCCGGTTTCAGGTTCGTTCTCTACCTACGGCTCCCGCTATGTTGAAGAAGGCTTCGGTTTCGCCCTGGGCTGGAACTACTGGTACAACTGGGCTGTCACCATCGCGGTTGACCTGGTGGCCTCACAACTGGTGATGAATTACTGGTTCCCGGACACGCCTGGCTGGATCTGGAGCGCTTTGTTCCTCGGTCTGATCTTCCTGCTCAACTACATTTCCGTGCGTGGTTTTGGCGAGGCGGAATACTGGTTCTCGCTGATCAAAGTGGTCACTGTCATCATCTTTATTACCGTCGGCGTACTGATGATCACCGGTATCATGCGTGGTGCTGAAACAGCGGGCTGGCATAACTGGGCCATCGGTGATGCGCCATTTGCGGGCGGTTTTGCCTCGATGATAGGTGTGGCAATGATTGTCGGCTTCTCCTTCCAGGGTACAGAACTGATCGGTGTGGCAGCGGGTGAATCTGAGAATCCGGGCAAGAATATTCCACGTGCCGTGCGTCAGGTTTTCTGGCGTATCCTGCTGTTCTATATTCTGGCGATTCTGGTCATCAGCCTGATCATTCCTTATACCGATCCAAGCCTGCTGCGTAACGAAGTTGGCGATATCTCCGTCAGCCCGTTCACACTGGTGTTCCGTAATGCCGGTCTGTTGTCAGCAGCGGCAGTGATGAATGCCGTGATCCTGACCGCGGTACTGTCTGCCGGTAACTCTGGTATGTACGCCTCAACCCGTATGCTGTTTACACTGGCAAGTGAAGGTAAAGCGCCACGCATGTTCGCCAAATTGTCAAAAGGCGGTGTGCCGCGTAACGCGCTGTATGCCACCACCATCGTGGCTGCGCTGTGCTTCCTGAGTTCAATGTTTGGTAATCAGACGGTTTATCTGTGGCTGCTTAACACCTCGGGCATGACCGGTTTCATCGCCTGGCTGGGGATTGCAGTCAGCCATTACCGCTTCCGTCGTGGTTATGTCCTGCAGGGACGTGACCTGAAGAAATTGCCTTATCTGTCAGGTTTCTTCCCGTTCGGTCCGGTTTTTGCCTTTGTACTCTGTCTGATCATTACGTTGGGCCAGAACTATCAGGCGTTCCTCAAGGACACCATTGACTGGGGCGGTGTTGCGGCAACTTACATCGGCCTGCCGCTGTTCCTGATCATCTGGTTCGGCTACAAGTTGAGCAAAGGCACCAAAGTAGTCAAATACAGCGACATGGAATTCCCGGATCACGTCGATAAGTAACAGACCCGGATTTTCATATTCTGGAAACGCGGAGCTCAGGCTCCGCTTTTTTTTGCCTGCGATCCATGCCGGGAGACTTATAACGTCATGCTTTGTTACCCCTTGTTTAATCTGCATGCCTGATAGGTTTTGCAAAACACATTGATAATTATTATCATTTATTGCCTTCCTACGGGAACCGCAGAACAGGTTCTTCCGCCGTAAGTTTTTAACTTAATGAGATTGTAGCGAAAATGAGTGCAACTACCGAACCCGCCCTGGCGGTGAAAGGCAACGCAGAAGACAGCGTTATGGGGCGATACCAGAATATCGTACGTCGCCGTTTGTTTATTATGCTGATCCTGGTACTGGCGATTGTCGTCTCACTGGTGATTGATTTCATTATGGGGCCTTCGGGGTTATCACTTGGCACGCTGTGGAAAACGCTGTTTGATGCTGCGGCGGCGGATCCGGGTACGCGGGTCATTGTCTGGGACATTCGTCTGCCTTACGCGCTGATGGCGGTGGCGGTCGGGATGTCACTGGGCCTGGCCGGTGCTGAAATGCAGACCATCCTCAATAATCCGCTGGCCAGTCCGTTTACGCTGGGCGTGTCTTCTGCTGCGGCATTCGGTGCCGCGCTGGCGATTGTGCTTGGCATCGGTATTCCGGGGGTACCGGATCAATGGTTTATCTCCGCCAACGCCTTCATTTTTGCCTTATTTGCCGCACTGATGCTCGACGGCATCACCCGCTGGACGCGCGTTGCCAGCTCCGGCGTCGTGCTGTTTGGTATTGCGCTGGTCTTTACTTTCAACGCACTGGTTTCGCTGATGCAATTTATCGCCACCGAAGATACCTTACAGGGGCTGGTTTTCTGGACGATGGGCAGCCTGGCGAGGGCGTCCTGGGTCAAACTCGGTGTGATGGTTCTGGCTTTCCTGATCCTGCTGCCGTGGTCGATGATGAGCGCGTGGAAACTCACGGCGCTGCGACTGGGTGAAGATCGCGCTGTCAGCTTTGGTATTGATGTACGCCGTCTGCGTCTGGGGACGCTGCTGCGCATCAGTATTCTTTCCGCGCTGGCGGTGGCATTCGTCGGGCCGATCGGTTTCATCGGGCTGGTGGCACCGCATATCGCCCGCCTGATGTTTGGTGAAGATCACCGTTTCTACCTGCCCGCCAGTGCACTGATTGGCGCACTGGTGTTATCGATGGCTTCGGTGGCCTCTAAAAATCTGGTGCCGGGCGTCATTATTCCTGTCGGCATCGTAACGTCTCTGGTTGGCGTGCCGTTCTTCCTGAGTATTATTCTTCGTCACCGGGGGAATGTCTGATGTCTGAGATGTTAGAAATGCGTCCTGAAGATTTACTGAATGTCGCTACGCAGGGGTTGCAAATCCGCGATTTTAACGCGGGATACCCGAAGCGCCACGTGATCCGCCATCTGAATGTGCCAATGTTACCCCGTGGGAAAATTACGGTACTGCTCGGGCCAAACGGTAGCGGTAAATCGACGTTGCTGCGTGCCCTCGCCGGGCTTAACCGGGCAGAAGGGCAGCTGATGCTTGACGGACATGATTTAATGCCGATGCCGTTTGCGCGACGTGCAGAGCAGGTGGTTTATCTGCCGCAAACTCTGCCTGCGGGTGTGCATCTGCATGTGCTGGAGTCGATCATCGTGGCACAGCGCGCCTCCGGTGGGAAAGGCAGGAATGCGCAAGGCACGGAGAAAGTGATGGCGCTTTTGCGCCAGCTGGGTATCGAGCATCTGGCGCTGAGTTATCTTGATCAGCTTTCCGGTGGCCAGAAGCAACTGGTCGGCCTGGCACAATCCCTGATCCGTCAGCCTTCGTTACTTTTGCTCGACGAACCGCTCAGCGCACTGGATCTCAACTATCAGTTCCATGTCATGGATCTGGTGCGTAAGGAAACCCGGAAACGCAATATCGTGACGGTGGTTGTCGTGCATGACATCAATATCGCCCTGCGTCACGGCGACCGTATACTGATGCTTAAAGATGGCAATCTGATTGCCGATGGCGAGCCGGAAGAAGTGATCACCGCCGACAGTCTGGCGCGGGTCTACGGGGTGCGCGGCAGAATTGAGCGCTGCTCGCAAGGGACTCCGCAGATACTGATTGACGGGTTAGTGGGGGATCCGGAGATTTAACGTTATGTCCTGACAAAAGGCAGACATTACTCAGGCGTTCACCGATCCGCTTCCTCCCCTGCGAAGGGGAGGAGCAAACCGTAACGGGCTTATTTCCCGTTCCACGCTTTCAGATTCTGCTCGCGCGCTGACAATTTCTGCTCAGGCGTTAACTTGTTGTAATCCTTCGCCAGACCGCTTTCCCAGTCGCCGTACAGCGGGTTCGGTAGCACGATATATTGTGTGCCGAAGTGCTGATGGTTCTGATTCACAAACGCGCGGCGCTGCTCGTTACCCTGATGGTAGGTTGCAGAACCAAAATCATTCAGGTTGTCGCCGATGTAAATCACCACGTGATAGCCCGCAGCCTTGATGGAATCAAAACGTGGCTGTTTGTTGGAGGTATCAGAACTCAGCAACAAGGTTTTTTCGTTGGCGCCGGTAAAGCCCAGACGGTTCATGTTATCCAGTGTTGCGGCGTATTCGCTGGTTTTGCGGTTAGACACATAGAACATCGTGCCACCGTGGGTGTTGACGTAATTGGCGAATTCAACAGCGCCCGGAACGGCCATTGCCTGGCGGGCTGCGGTCCACTGAGCCCAGGTTTTGCTGTCGAATGGCTTGTTCGCTTTGACCTGCCACGCACTGTATGCGCTGTTATCGAGCATAGTTTCATCGAGGTCAACGACAACCGCTTTCTTCTGACCGGCCAGAGGCTGCGCCTGGTCATAGGCCATTTTTGCCGTATTAAATGCCTGATAAGCCAGTGCCTGATATTCACCAGATTGCTGGAACCAGTTCAGCGCCATGACGGACTGATCGTTCAGCTTCTGTTGGGCATCTGGTTTTTGCTGCGCACAGCCGCTGAGGGCCAGCATGATTAAAGCACTGGTGGTGCAAAGCGAAATTTTATTCATTGGTTGTCCCTATGCTTGTTAAGAAAGATTCGCATTCATGAAAATCGTTAAAACTGTAGCAGATTCAGCGGGGTGTGGAAGAATAAATGACGCGTTACGCGAGATATAGCGGGAAAATGGCAGAAATGAAAAGGGCCGGAGGGTGAGTCCGGCCAAAAAAATCAAAGACAGAGAAATAACAATGAGGGGGTTAACGCTTAAATTTAGAACTGATAAACCAGGCCAACGGCAGTGACATCGTCGTTGTTCAGAGCCAGTTTATTGTCGTCAGACAGTTGGTTGATTTTATAATCAACATAAGCGGACATATTTTTGTTGAAATAATAGGTCGCGGCTACGTCAACGTATTTAACCAGGTCGGCATCACCGATGTTTTCAATATCTTTCGCTTTAGTCTGGACATAACCCAGTGAAGGGCGCAGGCCATTTTCAAACTGATATTGTGCAACAGCTTCGAAGGTTTGTGTTTTATTCGCAAAACCGCTGCCAGCCGGTGCGCCTGCAATTCCGCCAGGCACAGTAATAGCCAGCATATTACGGGTTTCTGCATACATGGCGGCTAAATAAACGCCATTAGCGTCATATTTCATGCCGCCTGTCCATGCGTCCGCTTTATCACCTTTGCCGTAAGTGGAATTACTCTGAGCCGTGGTGCGGTCTGAAGACGCATACGCGCCGCCGAAGCTCACGCCGGTGTCACCCAGTGCGTACGTGGTAGAAAGTGCATAACCGTCGCCGTTCGCTGTGCTGCTGCCGCGACCGTCGTTTTCATTTTTGCCCTGATACTGAACGGCAACGTTCAGACCGTCAACCAGGCCGAAGAAGCCACGGTTACGGTAAGTGGCTACGCCGTTGGTACGGCCGGTCATGAAGCGGTCAGCTTTGGTATAACCGTCGCCGCCGAACTCAGGGAACATATCGGTCCAGGCTTCAACGTCGTACAATGCGCCGTAGTTACGGCCATAATCGACGGAACCGTACTGACCGAATTTCAAACCAGCGAAAGCCAGACGGGTTTTCGTGCCGGTTGTGCTGGGTGTTTTGCTGTCAGATTCAGCATGGTTAGCCATGACGTTGTATTCCCACTGGCCGTAGCCGGTGATCAGGTCATTAATTTGTGTCTGGCCTTTAAAACCGAAACGAATATAACTCTGGTCACCGTCATTGCTGGCCGAGTCAGAGAAGTAATGCAGACCTTTTACTTTACCGTACAGATCCAGTTTATTACCGTCTTTATTATAAACTTCCGCTGCGTGAGCTCCTGATGCAATCAGTAAACCAGGAATTAAAAGTGCCAGAATATTACGTTTCATGAATTTTTACCCTGCATTTTCTATTAAAAGCTTTTCGGGAAAGCTTTATATGAAGTCTTATGGAAAGACGTTAATCATCATTTTTTGCTGTGCATTCCGTGTGGGCTCGGATTTTTCTCAGCGAGAGTTTTTTACCGTATATTTGTGATCAATTTATGACAGTCAGAAATGAACTTTTTCTTTTTTTACACGTCCTCCCTTTTTTCTCCATAAAATTCGACCACGTCAAATGCCCGGATCCGCGATTTCGGGCTGCGCCAGCCGCCGGTCTGTGTGACAATAGCCGCTGACACTCCGGTCTTACTTTCAACTAAAAAGAGATGCATGGCGCTTTCCCCCGCAGTAAAAAATCAGATAAGCCAGTGGTACAAAGCCCTGCAACAGCAAATCCCGGACTTTATTTCCCGCGCTCCGCAACGTCAGATGATTGCAGAGGTGGCTAAAGCGTTCTCGGGTGACTCGGCACGGCATCTGGCCATCGAAGCGCCAACCGGCGTCGGGAAAACGCTGTCCTACCTGATCCCCGGCATTGCCGTCAGCCGCGAGGAAGAAAAACCGCTGATCGTCAGCACCGCGAATGTGGCGTTGCAGGATCAGATTTTCAGTAAGGATTTACCCCTGCTGAAAAAAATCATCCCTGACCTGAAATTCACGGGCGCGTTCGGGCGTGGTCGGTATGTCTGTCCGCGCAACCTGGCGGCAATGAGTAATGAGAATGCGCAGGGCGATCTCGGGTTATTCCTCGGCGATGAGCTGGCACCTTCCAGCGGAGAGGAGCAGAAATTCTGTAAAACGCTGGAAACCGCACTCTCCCGGTACGAGTGGGACGGATTGCGCGATCATTACCAGAAAACGATTGACGATCCGCTGTGGATAAAAATCAGCACGGACAAAGCCAACTGCCTCAGCCGTAACTGTCATTATTTCCGCGAATGTCCGTACTTTGTGGCGCGTAAAGAAATTGAAAGCGCCGATGTAGTAGTGACCAACCATGCACTGGTGATGGCCGCGCTGGAATCTGAATCGGTATTGCCGCCAGCGAAAGATTTGCTGCTGGTGCTGGATGAAGGCCACCATTTACCGGACGTGGCGCGGGATGCACTGGAAGTCGATGCCGAAATTACGGCGGTGTGGAATAACCTGCAACTGGATAACTTTGTGCGCCAGATTGAGCAATGTCTGACGCTGTTCACCCCGAAAAATCCGCCACCGCTGACCAATGCGGAACGCCTGCATAATCACTGCGCTGAAATGCGCGAACTGTTGGTGCTGGTCGAGCAATCGGTCAGCCAGTCTCTGCCGCCTGCTGAACCGGAAGCGGAGTACCGCTTTGAACTGGGCATTTTGCCGCCGGAACTGACTGAACAATGCAGCCGCCTGTTTAAACTCACCGATGGTTTGCGCAGCCTGGCAGAATACATGGTCAACGATCTGAGCGAGAAAACCGGCAAGCACGATATTTTGCGTTTACACCGCGCGATTTTACATATGAGCCGCATGCAGGGTTATCTCGAAACCATGAGTAAACTGTGGCGACTGGCGGCGCTGGATAAAGCCTCGAATGCACCGATTGGTAAATGGGTAACGCGTTCCTATTTCGATAACCAGACACATCTGGTATTTCATTGCGCGGGGATCCGTGTCAGTGAACAACTGGAAAAAATGCTGTGGCGAAAGGTGCCGCATGTCGTCATCACTTCCGCGACACTGCGCTCACTGAACAGTTTTTCCCGGCTTCAGGAAATGAGCGGACTGACGGAAAAGGCCGGTGACCGCTTTGTCAGTCTGGATTCGCCGTTCAGCCATGTTACGCAGGGCAAGCTGGTCATTCCGCAAATGACGCTGGAGCCGGTGATGGCGAATGAAGCCGCGCACATCGGGGAAATGGCGGATTTTTTCCGCGCTGAACTGGCGAAAGGGTTGCATACCGGCCAGCTGGTGTTATTTGCCAGCAACCGTGCGTTACAACAATTTGTAGCCCTGTTACCGGACTTACGTCTGATGTTACTGGTTCAGGGCGATCAGCCGCGTTACCGGCTGGTTGAGGAACACCGTAAACGGGTTGCGGCCGGCACCACCAGCGTGTTGGTCGGCCTGCAATCGTTCGCGGAAGGCTTAGATCTCAAAGGGGAACTGCTGACGCAGGTGCACATCCATAAGATCGCTTTCCCCCCTGTCGACAGTCCGGTTATTCTGACGGAAGGCGAGTGGCTGAAAACGCTGAAACGTTATCCGTTTGAAGTGCAGAGTTTACCCAGCGCATCATTCAATCTGATTCAGCAGGTCGGGCGACTGATCCGCAGCCATGAATGTACGGGCGAAATCGTGATTTACGATAAGCGCCTGCTGACCAAAAATTATGGTGCACGCCTGCTGGCTGCTTTGCCGGTATTCCCGATTGAACACCGTGAAATGCCCGCGCCCGGTTCAGTGAAGCGCCCGGATATTCTCAAGGCTGCGAAGAAAGACCCGGTTCGCCGCCGCACGCGCAGACGGTAGCGTCTTTGCACCCATATATGCTTGCACAGATTAAGGTAAGGCTACGATGGATTACACCAGACTCATCAAAGAAGTAGGACGGGGTAAAAATCACGCCCGCGATTTGGATCGTGAGCAGTCGTATGCGTTATATCGCGACATGCTGGCGGGCAAGGTGGCGGATCTGCAACTCGGTGCGCTGCTGATTGCGTTACGTATTAAAGGCGAAGCGGAAGAGGAAATGCTCGGTTTTTATCAGGCGATGGAGGAGCGCGTAATGCGCCTTCAGGCACCTGCTGAGCGCCCGCTGCCGGTGGTGATCCCCTCCTATAACGGTGCACGCAAACAGGCGAATCTGACGCCGCTGCTGGCGATCCTGCTCAGCCGTCTTGGTTTGCCGGTGCTGGTGCATGGCGTGGATGAAGATCCGACCCGCATCACCAGCGCTGAGATTTTCCGCGCGCTGGGTATCCGCGCAGCGCAAAGCCAGCAGGACGCGCAACAACTGACAGATGCCGCTAACGCGCCGGTATTTGTGCCGGTTTCCGTACTTTGCCCGCCGGTCAGTCAACAACTCGCGTTGCGCTGGCAGTTGGGGGTGCGAAACAGCAGCCATACACTGGCGAAACTTATCACACCCTTTACCGGCCAGGACTCCCTGCGTTTATCAAGCGTTTCGCACCCTGAATATGTGCAGCGTGTTTCGTCGTTCTTCCGCCAGATTGATGGCCGTGCACTTCTGACACAGGGCACCGAAGGTGAAGTCTATGCTAACCCTTCACGCTTCCCGCAAACACACTTTATCGCCGGTGGTGAACAGCGTGTACTGGCAGAAAAGGAAGAGATTTTCAGCGCGGACGTACCGGCAACCAAAGACGTGGAGACCACCGTCGCGTACATCACCCAGTGTCTGAATGGCGAGCGCGCTATCCCGCAGGCAATTCTGACTCAACTGATGTGCTGTCTGGTGGCGACCGGCGTTTGTGCCGATATGGCCGAAGCGAAAATGATTGTGGATCAGATTTTCTGATTACGTTCTGGCGAACTCGATCCGCTCCCTCTCCTGCGAAGGGGAGGAGTTAAAAAACAGCCCTTATTACTCTATAAATCCTGCGTTTAGGTTTGTCTCAGCTCCCCAAAAACTCCGTTACCCTGTTCAAAAGGGGGGTTAAACGTTAAAATAAAGGAACTACGAAATTTATTTTATGATTTCATTCGTTTTTTTATAAATATTTATGGAGACTTAACTATGGAAACATTGCCCGCTTGCCCGACTTGTAAATCCGAATTCACCTGGCAGGACGGTGAAATGCTTAACTGCCCTGAATGTGGACATGTGTGGTCCATGAACGGCGATGCCGCTGCGGATGATGATGTGCTGAAAGTGGTGGATGCCAATGGTAATTTGCTGGCGGATGGCGATTCTGTCACCGTGATCAAAGACCTTAAGGTGAAAGGCAGTTCTTCAATGCTGAAAATCGGCACTAAAGTGAAAGGCATCCGCTTAGTCGAGGGCGATCATAACATCGACTGCAAAATTGACGGTTTCGGTCAGATGAAACTCAAATCAGAATTTGTTAAGAAAAACTGATCTCCGCACACCCCAGCCTGACATTCAAAAGCGGTTCTGCCATATCGACATAACCGCTTTGCGAACATACACTCAATGCATAATCTCGTTAACTTTCAGCAGAGACGAATGCATGACACAGGCTCAGGACTACTTTAACGCCCTCAATCGCGATTACCTCAAAGTCCATCAGGATAAAGAAAATTTATTCTGGCAATACTATATGGGCACCGGTGATGATAGCGTTTCCGCCGCTTTCTCCGCTGCCGAAACGGCTTACAAACGTTTTATCGCTGAACCTTCCCGCCCGCAGGAATTACGTGATGCAATTACCCGCGTCGAAAAAGAATCTGCCAGTGAGACGCGTGATGCCTTGCTGCATGGCCTGCATGGCTGGCTGAATTTCTTTGACTGCAATGTGATTGAAGACCCCAAAGCGCAGGCGCTGCTTGATGAAATTATTCAGGCGGAATCCGTACTGTTCGGCAAACGTAAGCAGTACCGTATGACGCACATCAACAGCAAAGGCGAGCGTGTTAATGCCTCCCTCGGTGAGCTGCTGACTAATCAGGCGAATAACGAAAACGAAGCTTATCGCCGGAGCTCGCAAAATGCGTTGCGCGAACTGGAGGACTGGCTGCTGCATAACGGTTTACCTGAGTTGATTGGCTTGCGTAACCGCTTTGCGCGTCAGCTTGGTTACCGCAATTACTTCGACTACAAAGTGAATAAAACCGAGCGTATGTCGCCGGAACAGTTATTCACCATCCTTGATCGTTTCGAAGAACAAACCCGTGAAAGCAACACCCGCAGTCTCAATGAACTGGTGGCGCGTGAAGGCGACGCCGCACTGCTGCCATGGAATATCCGCTTTGCCAGCGCCGGTGACGTCACCCGTCAGCTCGATCCTTACTTTCCGTTCGCTGATTCCCTGCGTCGCTGGATAGACAGTTTCAAACGCCTGAATATCGGTTTTAACGGTGCAGAGATGCAGCTGGATTTACTGGTGCGCGAAGGCAAGTTTGAAAATGGTTTTATGCACGGGCCGGTACCGCCGTTCTACGACAACGGTAAATGGGTGCCGGCGGTGATCAATTTCACCAGCCTGGCGAAACCTGATCAGATTGGGAGTGGTGCGAATGGTTTGAATACGTTGTTCCATGAAGGTGGACATGCGGCGCACTTCGCCAATATCCGCCAGAATGCGCCATGCTTCTCGCAGGAATTTCCGCCGACGTCGATGGCCTATGCGGAAACGCAGTCCATGTTCTGCGACAGCCTGCTGGAAGATGCAGACTGGCTGAAGCGTTACGCGAAAAATACTGCGGGTGAACCGGTGCCGGATGAACTGATCCGTGCAAGCATTGAAGCCCGTCAGCCGATGCGTTCCTTCAATGAACGCCACATTCTGCTGGTGCCGTATTTCGAGTGGCAGCTTTATCAGTGGCCGGATGAGAAGCGCACACCGGAAGCCATGACAGCGCTGGCGCGTGATGTCGAAACCCATATTCTGGGCGTAACCGGCAGTCCGCGTCCGACGCTTGCCATTCCGCACTTACTTTCTATGGAATCTGCCTGTTCCTATCAGGGTTATCTGCTGGCGATGATGGCCGTTGAACAGACGCGTGCCTTCTTCCTTAAACGTGATGGCTATCTGACCGATAATCCGGCCATTGGCCCGGATCTGGCCAGACACTACTGGACGCCGGGGAACAGCGTCAGTCACGACGATACGTTGCGCAGTCTGACCGGTGAAGGATTTAATCCGGATTATCTGGCGCAGGCCTGTAATCAGACGGTGGATGCGGCCTGGCAGGACGCGCAGCGGACGATTGAAAAAGCATCAGAACGTGAGCAGCCTGCAGCGGACTTTGACCTGAATGTACATATCCGCGTAGTGGATGGCACGCTGATCCTGGCAGACAGCGCGGACGGCGATGATGCTATGTGTCAGGACTTTGCCGATTTTGTTGAGCAGAATTACGGCCGTAAATAGTTACGCCAGCACGTTATAATACGCCTGTAAAAGCCACCGCCGGTATCCATCGTGCGGTGGCTTTTTTTGGGCTGAATCTGAACTCAGCGGGCGTCCGGGCGGATAAGATCGAAGCGCAAATCTTCGGAAATACCATAGTAAGCGGAAGGGCCACCCGCGCGTAATACCGGTTCAGCGAGGGCCGTCTGATACACACCATCAACCAGTAAATGCCGGGCAATATGAACACCCACGACTTCGCCCAGGACCAGCCAGGTATCAATATCGCCGCCGGCTGCCGTTTTCAGCTGAATGCATTGCGTGAGCCGGCATTCAAAATTCACCGGACTTTCCAGTACGCGGTCGGCGGCAACGAGGCTGCCGGGTTGTGGCGTCAGGCCCGCGAATTCAAACTCATCCGCGCCGTGTTCCAGCGAAGCCGAACTCTCATTCATTTTAACGGCAAGCCCGCGGGTGGTCAGGTTCCAGACAAATTCACCGGTTTCGACAATGTTTGCCACGCTGTCTTTCCAGCCACTGCTGGCGAAACCGATGATCGGCGGGCGGTAATTGAAGCAGTTGAAAAAGCTGTAGGGCGCGAGATTGCGCTGTCCGGCGGCATTACGTGATGAGATCCAACCAATCGGACGCGGGCCGACAATGGCATTTAACGGGTCATGGGGCAGGCCGTGGCCTTTAGCGGGTTCATAGTAGTAGCGATCATCAGTGCTCATGATTTTCCTCAGCAAATAATTCATAAAGACTATGATTTGTACATTACCCGATTTAACCGGGGGGTGACCGTTTTTATGTGCCCGTCTCAGCCTGTATGCATCCGGCAGGCGGCGGCACTTTGTGGTATCTTGTGCGCCATTGATGAATATCTAACGCCCCATCGCATATCTTATGCGTCGCGCACACCTTTCGGAGAGTCACTCAGGTGGAAAAAAAGAAAGTCTTCCCTCAGGAAAAAAGCGGTCTTCACCCGCGAAATCGTCATCGCAGCCGCTATGATTTCCCGGCCCTGATTGCCAGCAGCCCGGAACTTGCACCGTTCGTGGTCGAAAATAAATGGGGCGATTTGTCGGTTGATTTTGCCAATGCTCAGGCGGTAAAAGCCCTGAACCGTGCCTTACTGCGCGATTGCTATCAGATTGAAAACTGGGATATCCCGGCGGACTATCTGTGCCCGCCAATCCCGGGGCGTGCGGATTATATCCATCATCTGGCTGACTTACTGGCTGGCAGCAATAATGGCAATATCCCACAGGGAAAAGACATTTCTGTGCTGGATATCGGTGTTGGCGCGAACTGTATTTATCCGATTATTGGCTTGCGCGAATATGGCTGGCGCTTTACCGCCAGTGAGATCGATCCGGTATCGATGGCGGCGGCTAAAAAAATTGTCGCCACCAACCCGCAACTGACTAACCAGGTGCGTTTCCGTTTACAGGCGAAACCGCAGCGTATTCTCGACACCATTATCCGCCACGATGAGCGTTACGACGCAGTGTTATGTAATCCGCCATTCCACGCGTCGGCGGCAGATGCGGCCTCCGGTAGCCAGCGCAAACGCCAGAATCTCGGTCTGGACAGACGTGCGGGTACGGCGGAGCTTAACTTCGGTGGTCAGCACAACGAATTATGGTGTGAGGGCGGGGAAGAAGCCTTTGTTGTCCGCATGGCAGAAGAAAGTGCCGGTAAGGCGCAGAACTGTTTCTGGTATACCGTGCTGGTTTCCAAAAAAACCACGCTGCCGTTATTGTATGATGCACTTCGCGAAGAAGGCGCGACAGATGTCCGCACGGTCGAAATGGTGCATGGTAACAAGATCAGCCGTTTTGTCGCCTGGACCTTCCTGACACCTTCGCAGCAAAAAAGTTGGGCAATCAAACGCTGGTCAGCCTGATCACGTTGTGAATTCCTGTATCCCAGCGTGTTCATCTGACGATGTATGCGCTGGAAAAAATACTGCTGCCAGCCCCTTTCTTTTTCGGTAAATTAAATTAAGCTTAATTCACTATAATAAAATTGATTAATTATCAGAGTAATGATTTTGCGGGTGAGTTTGTTTATTACCGCAATATTTATATTTTGTACACGCCTGCCTAAAACCCACCCAGGGGTCAGACTAATCTTTCGCAGAGTATGAGTAAGTTTACTTATCACCTGTGAAAATTAGCACGTGCATTTTTTATCAATTAATTGCGTTTACGCATTAATTCACGTTATCAGCCACAGGGTGTCTGTCCTATGCAATTATTTTCTCATCAGTTTAGTGCGGCATGGCGTGATAAATTCGCTGCGATCCAGCTGGCGGTTCCGATGATTGCCTTTACGCCGGAAGGCGTGGTGCTTGAGGTCAATGATCTGTTTCTCAGCAGCATGGGGTACAGCAGAGGCGAGGTGATGGGCCAGCCTCATCGGATTTTTTGCACCCCGGAATTTGTTGCCAGTGATGCGTACCGTCTCCATTGGGAAGGTTTACGGCAGGGAAAGTCGGTCAGCGGGAATATTAAACGTGTACAGAAGAATGGAAATATCATCTGGCTCGAAGCGACGTATGTTCCGGTAAAAAACAAACAAGGAAAAGTGACTGAGATAATTAAAATTGCCAGCGATGTATCCGAAAGAATTAACGAATCGCACGAACACCAGGGGATTTTACAAGCGCTAGACCGCTCGATGGCACTGATTACCTTTACACCTGAGGGGAGTGTGATTTCTGCGAACAATAACTTCCTGAAACTCATGGGATATTCTTTACAGCAAATTAAGGGCCATTCCCACACGATGTTTTGTCTCCCGCAATACCGTGATTCCCTCGATTACCGCCATCACTGGCAGCGTCTGCGAAGCGGTGAGTTTATTCTCGGGCGTTTTGAGCGCATCAATGGCCGCGGCCAGCCTGTCTGGCTGGAAGCGAGTTATAATCCGGTGATAGATGATGACGGCAAAGTGATAAAGATCGTTAAAATTGCGCATGACATTACGGATCAGATGCATCAGCAGCGTCAGCAGGAAAGCATGATGACACATGTGCATGAACTGTCGCTGACCACTGATAAAACGGCGGCAGAGGGGGTAACCATCGTCCGGCAAGCCGTGGAAGATATGCAGGAAGTGGAAGCGCTGGCACGGCGGACTTCCGATATCATCGGACAACTGGGTCAGACTTCGGAACGCATTGGCGAAATGGTTGACACCATCCGCCGTATTTCCTCACAGACCAATTTGCTGGCCATCAACGCGACTATTGAAGCTGCGCACGCGGGTGAGCAAGGGAGGGGGTTTGCCGTGGTGGCGGGGGAAGTCCGGTCACTGGCCGATCAGTCCCGCAAAGCGGCTGTTGAGATAGATCAGCTCACACAAAACATCCGCGACGGTGTGATGGCTGCGATTGACGGCATGGGGAATTGTGTCAGCCGCGCGGGCGGCGGCGTTGCACTGAGCCGCAATGCGGGTGATGTGATCAATCAGGTAAATCTCGGCATGCAAGATCTGGTGCGAATGATGGCAGAGTTTTCTGTCGTCGCGAGGGAAAAGGAACAGACGAGGCATTAGTGGCAGGGAGCCGCTGCAACGGGGCGGCTAACCGAACGCTTTCTCACTCGCCGTGAAGGCTGAATTGTGAAAATTTCGGTTTCTCAAGTGCGGTGATCGCTTAACGCGCTGCGCCGAAACCGCCCAAAGGAGGGAAGTGCTTTCCCTCCTTTGGATTCCTCCCCGCCTTTACAACAAGCGCTTCGCTGGCTGGCTATGTTTCAGGTACCACCGTGACAGGCTGGAAATCTTGCCGCTGCGCGGTGCCTTCTCTCGGTCCTGAAGCCATAGGTCTTCAGGCCGCTCCGTTCAGCAAGATTTCTGAATCGCCCGTGAGTTTCCACATACTCGATCTGCTCCTCCCCCTGCGAAGGGGGAGGCGGGGAGGGGGTTTTAAAGACGACTCAAACGGCTATTTGATCCATAACGTCTTCATCATTTGCTGAAAATGCTAGCACATCGTTTAAGAGGTTCAGCCTTTCCAAAAGAACAAAATTCAGTATTTCTTTAGCGACTGGATTGCAGATTTCGGTGATAGCCAGACAGAGTGCTCGGCATTGATCACAAAGTTCATCGGGTTCAAGCGGTGTCTTATCGAACAGGCCATCAGCGGTAGGATTCGGTAAAGAAGTAGAAGTAATCATGGTAAACCCTCAAATGTTTGGTGTGGCGTCATACATGCGTTGCAAATCGCATGGGTGGCAGATCAAACAGAGTTTGCAATACCGGACATTTGAGAAAACCAGCCAGCCCGAAGGCTGCTCTGTCTGATCCGCCATAATATGCTGGCGGAGATCCACGGTGTATTTAACCATGAATATTTCAAATGTCACAGGTTGCAAATCCTGGCTACGGATTTTGCCGCAGCAGGAAACAATTTACGCCGATTAATTTAATAAAAAACTGGCTTTTCAAAGCATTGGAAAGCATCTCGCAAACAAAAATGTAATCAATGTAAAGCATAGATTCAGGTAATATTACGAGTAACTTCATCACTGAGTCGTTATTAAAACCCCCTCCCCGCCTCCCCCTTCGCAGGGCTGTCTCTTATACACAAGTGTCTATACTGTTG
>NZ_JAFMOT010000156.1:0-66796 GCF_019049695.1 Rahnella perminowiae | reverse complement strand
GTCTTGGGGGGCGGCGGCGATAGGCCGCCCCCCAAGTCGGTGTGAGCCGACGCCCACGGTTTTGACTTTAAAACATTTCACATCAGCACTTTATACATCACACTGGTCGATTCCAGCATCCCCGCCGTCGACATCGCATAGTGCGGGATCGTTCCGCTCAGGGTAAAGCCCAGATTTTCATACAGCGTTTGCGCCGGGCTGCCCGTCACCGTATCCAGCACCAGCAGCGTTTTACCCTCCTCACGCGCCAGCGCTTCAACCGTTGTCATCAGTTGGCGCGCAACACCTTTGCGGCGGCCATCAGGATGAACCATCAGTTTAACCACGTCACCACGGTGCGCGCCGTTGGCGGGCTGATCAACCACCAGCTGCACCGTGCCGATGATTTTGCCCGCCAGACGCGCCACCAGCAGACGTTTTTCTCCCCGCGCAAAAGCCGGTAATAACTTTTGCCAGAACGCCTGCGCCTGCACAAAACCGAACGGCAGAATAAAACCGATGCTGGCACCCCGCGCCACGGACTGCATCAGGGTTTCGGCCAGCGCATCCAGATCGTCCACCGGCAATACATCCCCCTGCACTTCACTGATCACCACTTCATGATTATGTTGCATCGGAACCAACCTTTCTCATCAGACATTAAGGACGTGAAATAACAATGGCGTAACGTGCATCAGCCGGGCCGGGAACGTGAAAAGAAGACGCGCCGTGGAGATGAAAACGCAGGCAGTCGCCCGCTTCCAGCAGGTAGCTACGGCTATCGAGCGTGAATTCCAGTACGCCTTCCAGCAGCCAGATGTGCTGTTCGAGGCCCTCTACCGGCGGCGAATCATACGAGATAGTCGCGCCCGCTTTCAGCACGCCGGTAATGAGTTCGGCGCGAAATCCCGGTGCCGGCGCGGAGACGGAACGACGCTCGAAGCCGGTTTGCCGGTCATGCCAGACCGGTTGTTGTGAGGCGCGGATAAGCTCCGGCGGATTATCTTCCAGCGCCATCAGCAAACGGGACATCGTCAGCCCGTAAGCTGCACTCAGTTTGCCAAGTAACGAGGCGGTCGGGCTGGTTTCTGCCCGTTCTACGCGTGAAAGCGTTGCGCGGCTGATGCCGGTCAGCTGCGCCAGTTGTTCGAGTGACCAGCCCTGACTGACGCGCAATGCTGTCAGCCGTTCCGCCAGCCGGCGGTCATGACTCTCCTGCCCTGCGTCCATTTGTTGTCCTGCCGTAAAATCTCAATAAAGGGAAAATATCTCTGATGTGAGAATATTGCAAGTTAAAAACCTGTAACCCAAAAGAATGAGACAAGTTGTACAAAAATAATAAAGTTGTACAAGTTTGAAATCTGGCGCTAGAGTTAGCTTATAAGTGGTATGAATATTTTGGATTGAATTATGTCTCTGTATAGCATCGGCGAAGTCGCTCGAATTTGTGGTATCAACCCGGTCACGCTGCGTGCCTGGCAGCGGCGTTACGGCCTGCTGAAGCCGCAACGCACGGAAGGCGGTCATCGTCTGTTTAATGATGATGATCTGGATACCATCCGCACCATCCTGGGGTGGATCAATCGCGGCATTCCGGTCGGACAGGTGAAATCGCTGCTGGAAGGCAAAGTGGATGCGCTACCCGGCGGCTGGTCACAGTCAGAACATCAGTTGCTCACCGCCTTACAGGACGGCCGCCCGCAGAAAGTTCGTCAGCTGATAATGGAGTGTGGCCGTGAATATCCGGCGGCGGCATTCGTGAATAATGTGCTTCGTCCGCTTCGTGCGCGTCTGAGTTCCGGCGATTCACGACTGCTGATGTTACGCAGCCAGCTCGATGGCCTGATCATTGAACATTCGGTGATGAGCATGAACGCGGCGCGTAAACGTCCCGGCCCGCTGGCCACCCTGGTCGGCTGGGGTCAGGTGGACAGCACCGAGTTGTGGCTCGAAGCCATTGTGCGTTGCGAAGCAGGATTGCAGATCGAGATATTGCCGGTTCAGCTCAGCGAACCTTACCTGGAAAACCTGAGCGGTTCACAAATTCTGTTGTGGTCTGAAGGCCGTCTGACACAGGTTCAGCGCCAGCGGTTGTTGAACTGGGTGGAACAGGGTTTGTCGATAGTCCTGCTGGGCAGTACCGCCGTGTTGCTGGGGGCAGAAGAAACAGACGCAGTGGAAGATGAGTCCGGCGAGCACCTGCATGAGGATGACCGTCATGCCGGTCTTCATATCGTGCCAGTCCCTCAGCAAGGAAAAAATAATGATTAAACATTTTCCTGAGACCACCCTATCCGCCGATGTTCTTGCGCAGCTGTGCGAGTTTTACAGCTATCTCGACACCAGCCGCCTGCCGCAGCTTTCACGCATTTATCATCCGCAGGTAGTGTTTATCGATCCGGTATCGCATTACGAAGGCGTTGATGCGCTGGAACACTATTTTGCGCAACTGCTTAAAAAAGTGAATTACTGCCGTTTTGAGATCCAGCCTCCGCTGGTTCAGGGCGATGAAGCCTCACTGTTCTGGCAGATGGGATTTTCGCATCCGGCACTGAAAAAGGGTCAGGAGATGTTCCTTAACGGCGCAAGCCATCTGCGTATGAATGAAAACCGCATTATCTATCAGCGCGATTATTACGATCTCGGTGCAATGTTGTATGAACACGTTCCGGTGCTCGGCAGTGCCGTACGCGCTGTCAAAGCCAGGTTGAAATAATGCGCCGCGTGCTGATTACCGGTGCCAGTTCAGGTATCGGAAAACAACTGGCGCAGGATTATGCCGCCGGAGGCTGGGAAGTCATTGCCTGTGGGCGCGATGAGGAAAAGCTGATGGCGGTCGCCGCAGCCAGCCCGCTCATCATCCCGCTACGTTTTGATATCACTGATTTACACGCAACCCGTGAGGCCCTGCAGGGCCGGCAGGTCGATTTAGCGATTCTTTGCGCCGGCACCTGCGAATATCTCGACAATGGCGTCGTCGATGCCGAAAAAGTCATGCGGGTGATGAACACCAATTTTACCGGTCCGGTCAATTGCCTTGATGCCCTGCTGCCCGGCTTAGCACCCGGCAGTCGGGTGGCACTGGTGGGTTCCGTCGCCTGGTTGCTGCCATTTGCACGCAGTGAAGCTTATGGAGCATCCAAAGCCGCGCTGGCCTTTTTTGCCCGTTCTCTGGCGGTTGATCTGGCGAAACGTCAGATTCATATTTCCCTGATCCAGCCGGGGTTTGTCGAAACGCCGCTGACATCGCGCAATGATTTCCCGATGCCGATGATGGTAAGCGTCACGCAAGCCTCAAAGCATATCCGTAAAAAACTGGCGCGCGGTGACAATGAAATTGCTTTCCCCCCGCTTTTTGTTCGTTTACTCAAGGTAGCTTCGTTGCTGCCCGTTAGTCTGCAACAAAGGTTATGCCGGAAAATGGTGAAATAAAATGACAACAAAAGTCGCGATTGTGGGCAGTGGGATCTCAGGGCTGAGCTGTGCGTGGTTGCTGGCAAAAAGTCAGCCAGACTGCGAGATTACCGTCTTTGAAGCCGCGGAAACGTTAGGCGGACATACTGCCACGCGGGATGTGATTTCCGACGGAAAAGAATACGCCATCGACACCGGTTTTATCGTCTATAACTCGCGGACGTACCCGCATTTTATTGCCCTGCTCAAAGAACTGGGCATTGAAGGCCAGCCGACGGAAATGAGTTTTTCCGTACGCAATCCGGTTAACAAACTTGAATACAACGGCCACTCGCTGAACAGCCTGTTTGCCCAGCGCCGCAATCTGTTCAGGCCGCAATTCTGGCGGTTTATCCTTGAGATCCTGCGGTTTAACAAACTGTGCAAAGTACGCCTGCTGAACCCGCACAATGACGAAGATACGCTGGCTGATTTGCTTGATCAAAACGGTTTCACGCCGTTTTTCGCCCTGCATTATGTGCTGCCGATGGGGGCGGCCATCTGGTCTTCTTCGCTGAGCGATATGGCGGAATTCCCGCTGTCGATGTTCCTGCGCTTTTTCGATAATCACGGGCTGCTGGACGTCAGCAACCGCCCGCAGTGGATGGTGGTACCCGGCGGGTCGCGGGAATATATCCGCCGGATGCAGGAAAAACTTCCGGCCAACGTCAGGCTGCTCACGCATGCGCCGGTCAGTAACGTCATACGCACGCCTGCCGGCGTGACGCTGCACTCGCCGTACGGCGAGGCGCATTTTGATCAGATTGTTTTTGCCTGTCACTCCGATCAGGCACTGGCGATTCTGGGTGATAACGCCAGCGCAGATGAGCAGAGCATTCTCAGCGCCCTGCCTTATCAGAGCAATGACGTCATTTTGCATACCGATACACATCTCCTGCCACGGGAAAAACGCGCCTGGGCGAGCTGGAATTATCAGTTGCCCAATTCACTGCATCTGACGGACCGCGCAGATATGCGCGACAGTAATGCAGCACACCATCGCCGTGCCAGCGTGACCTATAACATGAATATTTTGCAGGGACTGAACGCACCGCAGACTTTTTGTGTGTCACTCAACCCGCTGACACCGATTGATGAAAACAAGGTTCTGTTCCGCACCACCTACATGCATCCTGTTCTCAATCTCGCCAGTCATCACGCGCAGCAGGAACGCTACCGGATCAATGGTCACAACCGCACCTGGTTCTGCGGGGCCTACTGGTACAACGGCTTTCATGAAGACGGCGTTAACAGCGCGCGTGACGTAGCGGAGAAACTCAACCTGCAACTTTTCAGTGGCCGGTTACACAATGAGCATGAAAAACAGGAAGCGTCATGAACAGCCAGTTGTATGTCGGCACGGTGCGCCATCGCCGGTTTACGCCGGTTGAACACCGTTTCGACTACGATATTTTCATGCCGCTGATTGACCTGGATGAACTGGATCAGTTACCTGCAAAAGGTATTCAGCTCGAACGTTTTTCCGCCGCCAGTTTTCGCCGCAAAGATTATCTCGGCGGCGGTGATATCAAAACCAAAGCGCAGGCGCGAATTGAAGCACTGACCGGCGAACGCCCGGACGGACGGGTGATGTTGTTGTGTCAGTTATGCTATTTCGGCTGCTATTTTAATCCGGTGAACTTTTACTATCTCTATGATCAGCAGGGTGTTTTGCGCTGGATGCTGGCCGAGGTGCGTAATACACCCTGGAACGAGCGCCACACCTATGCCGTCCTCCCTGACGGTTCGCAACCGGTGCCGAAAGCCTTTCATGTGTCGCCTTTTAATCCGATGGACATGGTCTATCACTGGCGGCTGACACCGCCGGGAAAGCAGTTGCATATCACTATCGAAAATCACCGCCAGACACGGGAATTCGATGCAACCCTTTCACTGACAGCCCGTCCGCTGACCCGCACGGCGTTGCGTCAGCAATTGTGGCGACTGCCTCTTATGACCGCAAAAACCGCACTGACCATTTACTGGCAGGCGCTGAAACTGTGGCTGAAACGGGCCCCCGTTTATTCTCATCCTCCCGTTGATAAGGACTGACCATGAGTCAACCTGAAATGCAGCTCGCCCGTGACAGGGCGAATAACAGGCGCAGCAAGGCGGCACGCGCATTGATTCTTGGTGTACTAAAGCAGCTTAAGGGTGCCGGCCTGACCCTGCGGGAACCCGGCGAGGAGGCAATATTATTTGGCGATCCGACTGCGGTATTACAGGGTGAAATCGACATCCGGCACCTGCGTGCCTACCGTCGCGTACTGCTGGGTGGCAGCGTCGCCGCCGGTGAAAGCTTTATTGATGGCGACTGGACAACGCCCAATCTGACCGTTGTTCTGCAACTGCTGGCCGAGAACCTCAGGCTGGTCGACAAACTCGAAGCACGCCTCAGCTGGCTGAGTACGCCAGCCAAAAAAATCGTTCATTTTTTCCGCCGTAACAGTCTGTCACAGGCGCGTAAAAATATTTCAGCCCATTACGACCTGGGCAACGATTTTTACCAGGGTTTTCTTGATGAGAAGATGCTTTATTCATCGGCCTGGTATCAGGAACCGCAGATGACCCTGGAACAGGCGCAGGAAGCCAAGATGCGCCGTTTATGTGAACAGCTGCAATTGAAAGCGGGCGATCATTTATTGGAGATCGGCACCGGCTGGGGCGCCATGGCCGAATTTGCCGCGCGGGAATACGGCTGTCAGGTGACCACGACCACCATTTCCCGCGAACAATATCGCTTTGCCTGTGAACGGATCGAACAGGCCGGGCTGAGTGACCGCGTGACGGTGCTGTTTGAAGATTATCGTTCATTGCGGGGTCAGTTCGACAAACTGGTGTCGATAGAGATGATCGAAGCGGTCGGCAAGCAGTATCTTTCCACCTTTTTCAAACGCTGTAACGCGCTGCTCAAACCTCACGGGCGGATGGCCATTCAGGCAATTACTATTGCAGACCAGCGTTATGCCGCCTACAGCCGTAATGTCGATTTTATTCAGCGTTATGTTTTCCCCGGTGGCTTTTTGCCTTCCATTACTGCCATGAATGACGCGATGACCCGCTGCACCAGTCTGGTGGTGCGTGATCTGTTCGATATCGGTTCCGATTACGCCCGTACGCTTCATGAATGGCGGGAACGGGTTCAGCGCTACTGGAGCACGCAGACAGACGGAGTGCAGGACGAATATTTCCGCCGCCTGTGGCTGTTCTATCTGTGCTACTGCGAGGCAGGTTTCCGTGCACGCACCATCAGCACCGTTCAGCTTGTTGCCGAGCGACGCGGATGAAATCTTTGCGCTTCTGGCTGCTGACACTGGGCTTTGACGTCTGGTGGACATTGGCCGTGTGGGGGCGCGGGCGCTTTATCCTCTTCCTGCTGTTAAGCAGTTTTCTGATGCTGGCGTTTACGCCAGCAAAACGCCGGTTATGGGTCGCCGTTGCCTGCACGCTGGGCATCATAATGGATTCGCTGTGGTGCATTTTGGGGCTGTTTGAATTTACGGGGTCTTCCGCCGTCCCACCGTGGATGATGGCGTTATGGCTGGGCTTCAGCGCCTGGTGGCTGTGGTTACTCAGCAATTTACGGCTGACGTGGTACTGGCTGATACCTCTCGGCGCGGTCAGTGGCCCGCTGGCCTATTACCTGGGAATGCAACTCGGTGCCATGCAACTTCTCGCCACACCCGTTTATGTCTGGCTGCTGCTGGCAACAGGCTGGGCGATATTCTTACCGCTGATCAGCCTGCCGGTACTGCTCAGCCATAACACAGGACGGAAAACCCGATGACACGCCTATTGCTGGCAGCACTTTCGCTGATGATGTCTTTCTCTGCCCTGGCTGCCACACCATGGGGGGCATGGCAACAGGTCGGACGCGCCACCCTGAGCTGGGGGCCTTTTGAGGTTTATCATTCGCAACTGCTGACACCTGACGGTAAATATCAGACCGGAAAATGGCCGCAGGCGCTGGTGATTGAATATCTGCGCAGCATTGATCATCAGGAACTGACCAAAGCCACCGAAGAACAATGGCAGGCTCTGGGCATACTGGCAGAGGCACAAAAAAATGGCTGGCCGGACGCGGTGCAAAACACCTGGCCGGATGTCAGTAACGGCAGTGAAATCGTGTTTGTCGCGACTGAAAAAGGCGGCCAGTTTTACAGCCAGCCCGCCAACAGCGTGCTGAGTACGCCGGTGGGACGGCCTTTCAGCCCGGCATTCCGCGATGCCTTTCTGGCAATCTGGCTCTCGCCTGCCACGCAGTATCCTGATTTACGCAGTAAGCTGACCGGCGCATCCGCGCCCGATTAATGGCATCTTATGGAGGTTTTATGACTGTTCTGCGCAAGATTTTTGTCACGCTGGTCGTCGGCGGTATGCTGTTACTCACCGGCTGCAAAGCCAATATTCAGGATTACGCACAGGCGCAACCGAAACTGGATATTTTCACCTGGTTCGCCGGTGACAGCATCGCCTACGGCATGGTGCAGGATCACAGTAACAAACAAACCCGGCGTTTCACGGCGAGAATCCACGGTGACGTGGCGGGTGATACGCTGACGTTGCATGAAAATTTTGTGTATGACGATGGTGAGAAACAGACCCGCATCTGGCGTATCCGCAAACTGGCGGACGGCAGTTATACCGGTACGGCAGGCGACATTATCGGCACCGCCACCGGCCAATCCGCCGGCAATGCCTTTAACTGGAAATATGTGATGGATGTGAAATCAGGCGGCAGCACCTATCGTCTGACGTTCGATGACTGGATTTACCAGCAGGATCAGCAGCATCTGTTTAACGTCACCGCGCTGAAAAAATTCGGCGTAGAAGTCGCGCGGGTGACAATCTTCTTTGAGAAGCAGTGAGGTAAGCTCGATCGGCTCCCTCCCCTGCGAAGGGGAGAATTAAACCTTCACTCCTTTAATCTCAGTCTTCCTGCGCCCGAACACGAATTTTCCCAGCGTCACCAGCAATACCGCGCAGAGAATAACACCTAACGCCACCCATTCGACCGGTGAGAGGGATTCACCGCCGAAGCCAATGCCCAGCAGAACAGCCACAATCGGGTTCACATAGGCATAACTGGTGGCCACGGCAGGTCGGACGGTTTTCAGCAAAAACATATAGGCGCTGATGGCAATCATCGAGCCAAACACCACCAGATAACCGAGCGCCAGAAAACCGCTCATTCCGGGGACTGCCGTCAGATGCTCACCGCTGAACCGGCTGGCTACCAGCAGCACCACGCCTGCAATAATCATTTCTGCGGCACCGGCCATTAAGCCTTTTGGTAACGGCAGACGCGAACTCCACACCGAACCGAATGCCCAGCTTAACGAGGCAAGCAGGATCAGCGCCGCACCCCACGGGTTGCCTACCAGATTGCTGCCGGTATTGAGCAGCACGATCCCGAACAGGCCTATCGCGACACCGGTCCACTCGAGGCGGCTGTTGGGCATACCCCACAGACGACTGAAGCACAATGTAAACAGCGGCACGGTCGCGACCATTACCGCAGCAATGCCTGACGGCACCTGCATATGTTCAGCCACCGTCACCAGCCCGTTACCGACAGAGAGCAGCAAAACTCCCACCGCACCGGCGGCCATCCACTGTTTAAGCGCCGGCACTTTATGCCCGCGTAACAACAGAAAGCTAAAAAGAATGCACCCGGCGAGGAAGAAACGCAGCCCGGCCATCATCAGCGGTGGCCAGCTTTCTACGCCCACGCGGATGACGAAATAGGTAGAACCCCAGATAAAATACAGTGCAAAAAGTGCAGCGATCAGTGGCAGCAGAGAACGGGTAGCAGAACCAGTCATAGGAATAACTTATTAGCGTGATAACGAAGGCAGACAGTTAACGCTATTGGCGCGAATAACGGCAAGGAAATCTGTGCGATCGCGTCAAAATGTTGTTAAAAAGTTTCTGTATATGACGAAAAATGCGATGGCATCCCCCCTAAAAGTAATCACAGCATGAATAGTCTGTTGCAGGGGTGAGGAAACGATTTATAATTCCCCGTTCAAAATCCTGAGGTACTTACATGAACTCGCTTGGCAAAAAATTATTTATCGCGCTGTTTGGTCTGATGGCAATCGGCGCAATTGGTGGCGTGATGGTTGCCGGTTATGCGGTGGTGATTCAGGACGACGCTAAACCGGTCAGCGACAGCGACGCCCCTTCAGTAGTGCCTGCACCAGCGCCGGCATCAGCGAACTGATTTGCCCACTGACCGTTGCTGCCAGCGTTGTAACCATTGGCTCCAGCGTTCAAATAGCATATCCACACAAATCGCCAGCAGTGCGACAATCACCGCGCCCTGCAATACATAAGCGGTATTAAAACCGCTCAGGCCGATGATAATCGGCGAGCCGAGGCTCAAGGTACCGACCGACGAGGCTATTGCCGCCGTCCCGATATTGATAATCACGGACGTGCGGATCCCTGAAATAATCACCGGTGCCGCCAGCGGAATTTCCACTTTTCGCAGCATCTGCCAGCGGCTCATCCCCACGCCCTGCGCAATCTCGCGCGCCGACGCCGGGACCGATTCAATACCGGCAATCGTCCCCTGTAAAACCGGCAACAACCCGTAAAGCACCAGCGCAATAATCGCCGGTTTTTCGCTAAACCCCATCACCGGCACCGCCACGGCCAGCACCGCAACCGGCGGAAAGGTCTGCCCCATGGCCACCAGCGTTTCCACCAGAGAGCGGAATTCTTTGCCTGCCGGACGCGTCACACCGACGCCCGCCGCCACGCCAATCACCACCGCGATCAGACTGGAAATCCCCACCAGTAACAGATGCGCCTGTACCAGCGCGGCGAAACTTTCCTGCTGATACACCGGCCTGCTGAGTGCCGGGAACATCCAGTGGAACAGGCCGCCGAGCGACGTCATGCCGAAAATCAGCGCCAGTAACAGCGCGAAAAGCCAGAGTAAAGGATCGGTGATAATCCGCACTACTGTCTGTTTCATGCGCCGCTCCTGGGTGCCGTCAGATCTGCAAAATGCAGCACGCCCAGCGGCTGCCCCTGCTCATCAACCACCGGCAATTGCTGAACCTGCTGTGCGACAAAGGCTGACAGCGCCTGACTCAGGTTCATATTTTCGGTCAGCGGAGGCTGGCTGCCGGAATACGGCTCGCCGCGTCGCGTCAGTGAGCCAACTTCGCACAGCGACAACAAACGGATCCCCATGTCGCTGCCACCGAAGAAATCGCGCACAAATGACGTCGCCGGTTGCGTCAGCAGTTCCAGCGGCGTGCCCTGCTGCACCACCTGCCCGTCATTGAGCAGTACGATGCGGTCACCCAGCGCCAGCGCTTCATCGATATCGTGTGTCACCAGCACGATGGTGCGGTGAGTGATTTTATGGATACGAGCCACTTCTTCCTGCAACGTAGCACGGGTCACCGGATCGAGCGCGCCGAAGGGTTCATCCATCAGCAACACTTCCGGGTCAGACGCCAGCGCCCGCGCCACACCAACGCGCTGCTGCTGGCCGCCGGAAAGCTGGTGCGGATACCGCTGACGGAACTGTTTCGGGTCAAGACTGAGCAGTTCGAGCAGTTCGGTCACACGGTCACGGATTTTCGCTTTCGGCCATTTCAGCAACTGCGGCACAGTGGCGATGTTTTCTTCCACCGTCCAGTGCGGAAACAGCCCGATGGACTGGATGGCGTACCCCATCCGGCGGCGTAAATCCTGCGCCCGGAATTTTTCTATCGGTTCTCCGGCAAACAAAATCTCCCCGCGATCATGCTCCACCAGCCGGTTGATCATTTTGAGTGTGGTGGATTTCCCGGAACCGGAGGTGCCGATCAGCACGGTGAATTCGCCTTTGGCCATTTCCAGCGTGAGATCGCGCACGACCGCTTTTCCGGCAAAGTGTTTGCTAACCTGCTTGAAATGGATCATCTGCGTGTGGTTTCCAGAATTGAAACTGCGAATTTAAATATGCTGTCGACGACCACGGCCATCAGTACCGCCGGGATCACCCCGAGTAATACCAGATCCAGTGCGCTGCTGAGCAACCCCTGGAACATGATGGCACCCAGTCCGCCCGCGCCGATCAGCGCCGCAACCATTGCCATACCCACGGTTTGCACTGCCACAATGCGGATACCGGTCAGGATCACCGGCAAGGCGATCGGCATCTGCACACGAAGAAAGACCTGTGCGCGGTTCATGCCCATGCCGCGCGCGGATTCAGTCACCGCTTCCGGCACTGACTCAAGACCGGCAATCACACCACGTACCAGCGGCAACAACGAATACAGCACCAGCGCGATAATCGCCGGTGCCAGCCCGATACCGCTGATACCGTGCTCCGCCAGCCACGGCAGCGCTTTTGCCAGCCCCGCCAGCGGCGCGAGCAGCAAACCAAACAGTGCAATCGATGGCACGGTCTGAATAATGTTCAGTACCGACAATACCGGCCCGCGCCAGCGGGGCTGGCGGTGACAGAGCAAACCGACCGGCAATCCAATCAACACAGCAGGCACCAGCGTGCCAGTCAAAATGCCCAGATGCTGCCACAGTGCGTCGTTAAACACATCGGAGCGGTTATCGTATTCTTTGAGCAACGAAAGCTCAGCAAGCTGGCCGTACGCCAGCAGCAAAATCACGGGCACAATCATCTGCACATTGAGCAAAATGCGCAGGCTGTGATTACGGGTAAAACGGGAAATAGCATCGGACGCGATCAGCAGACAAAGCGCTGCGCCGGCCCAGAAACCGCCGCCCAGCGAAGTGCGTGCGATACTGTCTTCATTGCCGCCAGACAGTTGTAATGCGCTGTGCCCTGCCAGCCAGACCAGGGCGGTCAGCAGAATTTCTGCCAGCATCATCACCAGTAAATGATGACGGCCATACAGTGTGAGAAAGGCACAAATCAGCAGCAACGCGGCAGGCAGCAGAAGTAACGCAGAATAGCCCTGCAACAGGCTCGCCAGCGAAATGCCTTTACCGGACACCAGCCGGTTAGGTGCATGGCTGACGAAAGCCAGGCCGAAACCGGCCAGCAACAGCAGCAAAACCAACGTCAGCAGGACGCGGTTTTTGACGGGTGAGTGATAAGTCAAAGCATTACCTGATATCAAAGAGCACGATCCGAAGATCGTGCTCAGGGCGTCACTGCCCGGTTATTTTTTAACGAAACCTTTTTCCTGCAAATACTTCGCAGCCACTTTTTTCGCATCCTGTCCGTCAACGGCGATTTTCGCGTTCAGGCCCTGCAACGTTTTAGTATCAAGGGAGGCAAAAACGGGTTTGAGCAAATCAGGAATATTCGGATGCGCTTTCAGCGCCGCCTCGCGGATGACAGGCGCTGGTGCGTAAATCGGTTGCACACCTTTTGGATCTTCCAGCGTTTGCAGGCCAAGTGCCGCCACCGGGCCATCCGTACCATAGGCCATCGCCGCATTCACACCGGAGGTTTGTTCCGCCGCCGCTTTGATGGTCACCGCCGTATCGCCACCCGCCAGGGAGAGCAACTGTGCCTGACTGAGTTTGAAACCGTAGGCATTTTCAAAGGCCGGTAAGGCATCCGGACGCTCAATAAATTCTGCCGAGGCCGCCAGTTTAAAATCGCCGCCGCTGCTGATGTATTTGCCTAAATCACCGAGAGATTTCAGGTTGTGCGCACTCGCCACATCCTGACGCACAGCGATAGTCCAGGTGTTATTGGCCGGAGACGGGCTCAGCCAGACAATTTTGTTTTGATCGTAATCCAGCTTTTTAACCTTATCGAAACCAGCCTGCGCATTTTTCCACGCGGGGTCTTTATCATCAGAGAAGAAGAACGCGCCGTTACCGGTGTATTCAGGATAGATATCGATTTCACCGGCGGTGATAGCGCCGCGCACCACTTTCGTCGTTCCCAGTTGCAATTTGTTGGTGGTGTGGATGCCGTTCGCTTCCAGCACCTGGATAATTATGTTACCGAGCAGCGAACCTTCGGTATCAATTTTTGAACCGACACGCACGGCATCATCAGCGGCCTGTGCGCTGAAACTTAATGCAGATACCAGCGCCAGTGCTGCCACTGAAAATCCCCGTACTCGCCCAGTTGTTACAGTCATGTTCTATCCTCTTATCGGGTTATGTTGGTTTTGTCGCCCGGCGACTGCTCCGTCATTCAATCTGCTTTCATCGGTGAAAACTTTCGTTCGTGAAAACAAGCTGCTAACAAGAATAGTCCAATTTTGCGCAGGGGAATGGATGGTGATCTATAAAAGCAGGCGGTGATAGCCGGGTAAAATGCCGAAATGTACGAAGCTTATCCGTGAAATCGCTGAGGCGACGTGCCGGCGGGTCTGACCGGTGGCGGTAACGTGACCAGCACGATTTTATACTGGCTGACATACGCTTAGATCATTGGGTTTTAAGTTATAGCCATTTGTTTTCATGCAATGCTTAATCAGGACTTGTGACCGGTATCACCTCGCCTCTATGCTGGCTTTTTTGTCAAAAAGCGTAAACACAACAATGTCTGACTTAATTGCGGCCTCACAGACCGCCTCTTCAGGGGATTACAGCGCAGCCGACACGGCGACTGACCAGCCGGTGGTGATTCGTTCCGCTGCCGATATTACTCAGTTAGTGAACCGCGGCGCAGCGAAAATCAGCGACGCGCGCATCGTGATTGCTATCGCACTGGGCGGCGTTTTCCTCGACGCTTACGACCTCGGTGCGCTGGCCTTCGGGATGAAAGATATCACCCGCCAGTTCGGCCTGACACCTTCCGGCGCAGGCTTTGTGGCCTCGGCGATTACTTTCGGGGCGATTGTGGGCGCACTCTTCGGCGGCTATCTGACCGACAAAATTGGCCGTTACCGCGTCTTTATGGCCGATATGTTCTTCTTCGTCATTGCCGCTCTGGCCTGTGCCTTTGCACCCAATGAGTGGGTTCTCGGCGGATCACGCTTTGTGATGGGTCTCGGGGTCGGCATCGATTTACCGGTGGCGATGGCATTTCTGGCGGAGTTTTCAAAACTGCAGGGCCGCGGCAATAAAGCCTCGCGCGTGGCAATGTGGTGTCCGACGTGGTACGCGGCGATCAGCGTCTCCTATCTGCTGGTGCTGCTGCTTTACGCGGTGCTGCCCGCGACGCACACCGACTGGTTGTGGCGTCTGATCCTCGGTTTCGGCGCGGTGCCTGCGATTCTGATTATCGCTATCCGTCACCGCTATATGAATGAATCGCCGGTCTGGGCTGCCAATCAGGGTGACCTGCAAAGCGCTGCGGCAATCCTGCGTAAGTCTTACAACATTCACGCAGTCGTGGCTGAAGATGCGGACAAAACACCGCAGGTGAAAGTGCGCAAAGCCGCATGGCGTAACTACGGTACGCTGTTGCAGGGTATTTATCTGCGCCGCACTGTGCTGGCGACCGTGACGGCAGTGGCTTCATCCTTTGCCTATAATGCGGTGGCTTTCGGGCTACCGGTTATCTTATCCAGCTTCCTGCAACAATCGATGATCAGCACTATCCTGTTCTCGCTCGGCCTGAACCTCTGCTTCGCCTTCGTCGGCGGCCTGATTGCGGTGCGGTATGTCTCGAAATTTGGTGCATGGAAAATGACCTATGCCGGTTACGCCTGTCAGTTGGTCGCGATGATCGGCCTGGCACTGGTCGGTCGCCCGGCAGATGGCGGTGAAGCAGCAATTTCCATCGCCATGCTGGCACTGTTCCTGTTCGGTCAGGGCTTCGGCCCGGGATCGCACACCATGACCTTTGCGTCACTGAGCTACCCGACATCACTGCGCGGCATGGGTGTCGGCTTCAACCAGACGCTGATGCGCGGCAGCTCGACGGTCTCGCTGTTCCTGTTCCCGGTACTTTCCGCAGCACTCGGCACCGGCGTGTTCTGGGTGATCGCGTTAGCGCCACTGGCGGGCTTAATCGTGCTGACAGCGGTACGCTGGGAACCGTCGGGATATGATGTGGATGCTGAGGATTTTCAGCAGGAAGTTAAACCAGTTTAGGTTTTTGCCTTGTTCCTCCCCCCGCGAAGGAAAGGATTTTCTTGCTTCTCCCCCTGCGAAGGGGGAGGGCGCAGATCGGTATTCTTACTCCTCTCGGTTAGAAAACTGAGAGAGTGTCATCAAACCACCGCGCTTCTCGGCGCAAACACATACCCGATATCGTTTTCGATCATCGCGGACACCAGCTCAAAACCGCCATTCGGTTTGGCCTGTGCAAACGCCAGTTCACTGGTGAACACCGGGCTGACCCAAAACTGATTCACCGGATCACCATAAATTTCCGGCAGGCGCATTTTGTCTGCCGGACCGCATAACGCCGAGGAAATGACGTGTCCTTCAAAACCGAGCGGTGCCATCGGTGACATCAGGGTGTGACCTTCACCCAGCCAGCTGAGCGTCGTCCAGGGGATCTGCGCATAACCGGATAAGGCACTGGCCATCTGCACGGCATTTTCTTCTGTCACATATTCTTTGCCGACCGAAAAAGCCAGCTCAATACGGCGGTGTTTTTCAGCCTCATCATTGAAAATAATATCGACTTGCGGCATCGGACGGATACTCATGCCAACCGTGAAGAAGTAATAATTTTCTTCATCTTCATGCTGGGAAATCGCCATCGGTGGCCAGTGCCCCTGGTTAATCAGATAATATTTCAGTGAAGGGCCAAAGCGGGCTTCGTAGGATTCCAGCAGCTTGCGCTGGATTTTCGGCCACGGATTGCTGAATTCATTTTGCCAGTCGCGCCAGAACAGACGGGTTTTTTCCGCCAGCTCACATTGCGTATTGGTCGAGGCTGAACCCAGCGGGAAGGTCAGCGGATTCTGTTTAATGCAACCGGCGGAATAACACACCGAATGATCGATATACAAACTCCAGCCGGGGATCACTGCCAGCAACAATCCCTGATACCACAATGCCGCGCCGTCATCGCTTTCATTCCACAGGATCTGGATTTGGGCCGGATCCAGCGGTGCTTCGCCTTCCAGATTGCGGCAATATTGCGCCGCCAGCATCGGGGCAATCCCCTGCTCCATCGCGTCGGTATCATCGTTCGCCGGTGCGGGCACCAGATTGCGAACCCAGCAGGCGCGCATTTTCGGAAAGCGGTCACGCAAATCTTCGCGGGCGAAAATATAGAAATACACCACGCGGTTGTCCTGCTCGACCAGCGCGGTCAGGGTTTGTTTGTCGTTACTGACTTCAGCAACAATGTCGGACTGGCGCATATGACCTCAACAATATAGGAAGTTTATTATTTCCTGTGAGGGTCAGTGTAAAGCGGATAAGCCAGCCCGATAACGGGCAATATTCCCAAAAAAGCCCGATAAATCATTAAAACAGGTGCTTTATTGTCAAAATACCGACATCAGCGGCAATACATCCGAAACAGATGCGCCAGGTGCGCGGCCATCGGTGTGAGTGTGGTATCACGTCGCTGAATAAGATAGAACGTGGCTTTCGGCAGTGACAGATCGAGATCCAGCGCGATCAGGCTCTGACCGATCACCGGATCATTAATCGCATCAACGGACAATATGCTGAGAAAATCGGTTTTGGCGATCAGGCTGGTGCACGACATAAAGGTTTCACAAATCACGCTGATATTGGGTTCGGTATCCATTTCGCTGAACATTTCGCTGAGCAATTTATAATAACTTCCGCGTGGCGTCGGCATCGTCCAGTCGCAATGTAAAAGCGCCTGCATCGAGCGGGCGTTCTGCATCGGATGGCCGCGTCTTGCGACCACCCGATACTCTTTATCCATAAGTTTTTCATATAACAGTTCGTTATCAAAAGGGCCGTGATAATAGGTATTCACGGTAAAATCCAGCTCGCCCTGTCGCAGCTCCGGGATCATCGACACCAGTTGTCCCTCGGCTATCCGTACCTTCACATCGGGAAATTCGCGGTGAAAACGCTCAATCACTTCCGGCATGATGGTGCGGGCAATACTGGCACCCACGCCGATATTTACCCTGCCGCTGGTGCCGCCGAGACGCTGCGTGATGTCTTCCTGCGCCACCCTCAGCTCTTCCAGAATCAGGCTGGCGTGTTTAAAAAACGCGTCACCACAATCAGTTAGCGTCACACCCTGACGGCGGCGGACAAATAATTTCGTCCCCAGATTTTCTTCCAGCTCTTTAATCGATTTAGTCAGCGCGGGCTGCGAAAGATTCAGCACCCGGCTGGCGGCACGAATGCTGCCCTGACGCGCGACCGCAACAAACGCCCGCAACTGATGCATTTTTATTTGTGATGGCATGAGACTCTTTGATAACCACTGATTATCACTAAAAAGATTTTGGCATCTTATATGCCCTGAACGCTTTATGTACATTAAAAATCTTATAAGGCCGCCTTTCGCCGCTTTCTGCGTGCGGGTCTGCACTTCCCAACGCTTTGATTTCCTCCTTTCTGCCGCTGCGCGGAAAGCCTGCATGTCTGTGTCAACAAGAGAGTCCGTGATGGTTAATGAGATTTCTGAACGTGTAGAAAAGCTGTTTCCTTCCCTGCAAAAGCAACGCCGTGACCTGCATAAATACGCCGAATCCGGCTGGCTGGAATTTCGTACCTCCACGCTGGTGGCCGATCGGCTGGAGAAACTGGGTTATTCACTGCAACTGGGCAAAGAAGTCATTGACGCGGATTCGCGTATGGGGCTGCCTTCCGCCGCTGTGCTGGCCGAACAAGAGCGGCGTGCTCTGGAACAAGGGGCGATTGCCCGCTGGATGCCACATTTCTCCGGCGGTTTCACCGGTATTGTCGCGACGCTGGAAACCGGTCGTCCCGGCCCGGTGATGGGTTTTCGTGTGGATATGGACGCGCTGGATTTATGCGAAGTCCTGGACGAGGCACACCGCCCGTTCCGGGAAGGATTTGCTTCGGCCAATAACGGCATGATGCACGCCTGCGGTCACGATGGCCACACTACCATTGGCCTCGGGCTGGCAGAAGTGCTGATGCAGGTGCGCGATCAGTTATGCGGCACCATCAAGCTGATTTTCCAGCCTGCCGAAGAAGGCACGCGCGGCGCAAAATCCATGGTTGAGGCGGGGGTGGTGGACGATGTGCAATATTTTACCGCTGTACATATCGGCACCGGCGTACCGGCTAATCACATTGTGTGCGGTAACGATACTTTCATGGCGACAACCAAGCTCGATGTGCACTTTACCGGCGTGGCTTCGCATGCAGGCGGCAAACCGGAAGACGGGCGCAACGCCCTGCTGGCGGCGGCACAGGCCACGCTGGGGTTGCATGCTATCCCACGCCACAGCGGCGGCAGCTCGCGGGTGAATGTCGGCGTGTTGCAGGCGGGCACCGGGCGCAATGTGGTGCCGTCCACCGCCATGATGAAAGTCGAGACACGCGGTTCCACCAATGAAGTAAATGATTTTATTTATCAGCAGGCGCTGAAAGTTATCTCCGGCGCAGCCGAAATGCATCAGGTGAAATTCGACATCAAACTGATGGGTGCGGCGCAAAGCAGCACACCAACGCCTGCCTGGGTAAATTACATTCACCGTCAGGCAGAAAAACTCGGCGAGTTCGAACAGATTATTGACCATCAGGAAGGGGCTGCCGGTTCAGAAGATGCCACTTACATGATGGAGCGCGTCAAAGCCCGTGGCGGTGAAGCCTCTTATGTCATTTTTGGCACGGATCTGAGCGCTGGTCATCACAATGAGCTGTTTGATTTCGATGAGAAAGTGATATCTCAGGGCATCAAAACGCTGGCGGCCCTGGCACTGAATATCGCTGAATTCAAAGGGGATATTTAATGGCGACACAACAAAATATCGTCAATTTTATCAACGACTTTATTGATAACCAGCAACCTGCCCTGGCAGAAATCAGTGATGCAATCTGGGACCATCCGGAGACCCGTTTCGCGGAATCGTTCTCCTCAGCATTGCTGGCCGACAAACTGGAAGCCAGCGGCTTTAGCGTGGAACGCGGTGCCGGCGGCATGGAAACCGCATTCATCGCCAGTTCCGGCCAGGGCAAACCCGTGATCGCCCTGCTTGGCGAATTCGACGCACTGGCCGGTTTAAGCCAGAAAGCCGGTTGCGATGTGGCGCAGCCACAGGTGGAAAACGGTAACGGCCACGGCTGTGGTCATAACCTGCTCGGCACGGCGGCACTCGGTGGTGTGCTGGCAGTGAAAGCCTGGATGGAACGTGAAAAAATTCCGGGTACGGTACGTTTTTACGGTTGTCCGGGCGAAGAAGGCGGCTCCGGTAAAACGTTTATGGCCCGCGAAGGGCTGTTTGATGATGTCGATGCCGCACTGACCTGGCATCCGGAAACCTACAGCGGCATGTTCAGCAATCAGACGCTGGCCAATATTCAGGCGTCGTTCAGCTTTAAAGGCGTGTCCTCACACGCCGCTGCCGCGCCACACCTTGGCCGCAGCGCGCTGGATGCCCTGACGCTGATGAACACCGGTTCGAATTTCCTGCGCGAGCACATTATTCAGGAAGCACGCCTGCATTACGCCATCACCAACGCGGGGGGAATTTCGCCAAACGTGGTGCAGGCCGATGCCGAAGTGTTGTATCTGGTGCGCGCACCGCAAATGGATCAGGCGCAGGCAATTTTTGACCGCGTAGTGGATATCGCCAAAGGCGCAGCGCTGATGACCGGCACGCAGATGTCGATGCGCTTTGATAAAGCCTGTTCCAACTACGTGCCCAACCGCACACTGGAAAGCGCGATGTATCAGTACGTGCAGGCGTTTGGCACACCGCATTACACCGCCGGAGAGCGGGCGTTTGCGGCGTCAATTCATGCCACGCTGAGCGAACAGGATATCGATAACAATTTGCTGAATATCTCCCGCACCAGCGGCGCGGAAGGCGTGGAATTCGCCGACACCCTGCGCCATTCCCCGCTGACTGACCGCGTTGCCCCGTATGCCCCGAACGACAATATCCTCTACGGCTCAACGGATGTCGGCGATGTCAGCTGGCTGGTGCCGACGGCGCAATGCTTCAGCCCGTGTTTTGCTGTGGGATCGCCGCTGCACACCTGGCAAATCGTGTCACAGGGGCGAACATCCATTGCCCATAAAGGCATGTGTCTGGCGGCAAAAGTCATGTCATCAACTGCGATAGACCTGTTCTCCCGGCCGGATTTACTGGCGGCCTGTCAGAAAGAGCGTGATGCACAACGTGCACGACGTCCCTATCAGTGCCCGATCCCGGCTGGCGTGAAACCGTCGCCGTTGAAATAAATCCCGAATGAGTACACCGCGTATTCGCGCCCCGTTCCGGCGCAAATACGCGGCATAAATATAAAAAAGACAAACATGACAGAGGGTTAACAGATGAGTATTCAGGCGCAAGATTCCGGCCGGAGTCCGGGAGGATTTCTTCATTGGGTGGAACGTGTCGGGAATAAAATTCCCAACCCGTTTTTGTTATTTGTTTATCTGATCGCCGTGCTGATGGTCGCCAGTGCGGTAATTTCATGGCTGAATATTACGGCGGTGAACCCGACTAACGGTGATGTCATCCACGTAAAAAACCTGCTGAGTGTGACAGGCATTCAGTGGATTTTGCCGAACGTCATTAAAAACTTCAGCGGATTTACCCCGCTCGGCTCGATTCTGGCGCTGGTTATTGGTGCCGGACTGGCGGAGCGCGTCGGGCTGCTGCAAAGCCTGATGTACAAAATGGCGTCCAAAGTCAATGCCCGTTACGCCAGTTATATGGTGATTTTTATCGCCTTCTTCAGCCATATTTCGTCTGATGCCGCACTGGTGGTGATGCCGCCGCTGGGCGCGTTAATTTTCCTCGCGGTCGGGCGTCATCCGGTGGCCGGTTTACTGGCGGCTATCGCCGGCGTCGGCTGCGGTTTCACGGCTAATCTGCTGATTGTGACTACCGATGTGTTGCTGTCGGGGCTCAGTACCGAGGCCGCGAAGGCGATTAATCCGGCGGTTCAGGTGAGCGTCATCGATAACTGGTACTTTATGGCTGCCTCCGTCATTGTGCTGACAATTGTGGGTGCCATTCTCACCGATAAATTCGTTGAACCGCGCCTGCCGGTGTATCACGGCGAGCGTAACGAAGAGATGAAAAAACTGACACCGGAACAGAATCGCGGCCTGATGGCGAGCGGTATTGCAGCATTGGTGTTTATCGCACTGGTGGCATTGCTGGTGATGCCGGAAGCCGCACCGCTGCGCGGTCCTAAAACCGGCGGTATCATCCCTTCGCCGTTTATTCAGGGCATCGTACCGCTGATTATTTTGTTCTTCTTCGTGATTTCTGTGCCTTACGGCATGGTAACAAAACAGATCCGCAGTGCCAGTGATGTGCCGGATTTGCTGGTGGATCCGATGAAATCCATGGCAGGTTTTATCGTGATGGTGTTCCCGCTCTCCCAGTTTGTGGCATTTTTCAACTGGAGCAATATGGGGAAATTTATGGCGATCGGGCTGACCGATGTGCTGGAAAACTTAGGCATGACCGGTATCCCGGCGTTCCTCGGCCTGATTTTCCTGTCGGCGTTGCTGTGTATGTTTATCGCCAGCGGCTCAGCAATCTGGTCGATTCTCGCACCGATTTTCGTGCCGATGTTTATGCTGCTCGGTTTTCATCCGGCGTTTGCGCAAATCGTATTCCGCGTTGCGGATTCGTCGGTGATCCCGCTCGCGCCCATGTCACCGTTTGTACCGCTGTTCCTCGGGTTTCTCCAGCGGTACAACAAAGAGGCGAAACTGGGTACCTATTATTCACTGGTGCTGCCGTATCCGGTTGTGTTTTTCGTCGTGTGGCTGCTGATGCTGGTGGGGTGGTATTTGCTGGGTCTGCCCATTGGTCCGGGCGTTTATCCGCATCTTTAACGGTCAGGTCAGACGTCCCATACGGCGCATGGCCCGGTGCCATGAGCCGTTTCTCACCGCCCAGCGCAGTACACCGGCAATACGGCGGGTGGCGAAACGAATCCTTCGGCGCTTTGGCGGGGAAAGGGAAATCCCCAGTTGCGTCGCCGCCCATTCGGGCAATAACTCAATGCCAGCCTGGATCATCAGGCTGCCCACCGGTTTCGCCAGACGGCTCGGAGCCGGTGCATTCTGCAATAATTTCACCACTTCAAGCGTGCGTTCATCGCAGCGTAATTGCGGACGCATCGCCTGCAGATAATGTTCTACCGCATCGACACTCTGCGGCACATCTGCCGCACCCAGGCTTTTCGCCACACGGGAAAACTCCCGATAATAAAGGTTCTGCCCGGCCAGACTGAGCGAAGGGTTGCGATACCGCAAATGTGATTGCAGAAAGCTGTACGCTTCAGCCACGTGCACCCAGACCAGTAATTCCGGATCGCTGGCCGCATAAGGCGTGCCGTAAGCATCAGTACCCGTGACCCGCAAATGAATGGATTTTACTTTTTCGATTAATGCATTGGCATCATCCAGAGGCGCAAAAGTCGTACCCGAGATAAACTGACTGGTGCGACGAAGCCGCCCAAGCATATCTTCACGAAATGAGGAATGATCCCAGACACCGGCAAGCGCCAGCGGATGAAGCATCTGCAGCAGCAAGGCACTGACGCCGCCGCAAAGCATGGACGAGAAATCTCCGTGAATTCGCCAGGTGATGCTTTCAGGGCCAAACAGCCCCGGGTCACCCGGCGGATCCTCAAAGTCTATGCCGCCTAACGCCAGGCCCGAAATACTCAGTACCTGACGTTCTATTCTCTTTCTCAACAATTATCTTAACTCAGTGGTTAATGTTCGGCCTGACTGACTGCCGTCGCTTTGGTCAGTTCCGGCCACAGGTTCATAACCACATCAATCAGGCGGTTCAGTTCATCCGCACTCGCGCCATCACGGGCCTGTACAGAGAAGCCCTGAATGGTGCAGGCCAGGTATTTCGCCAGCAGGGCGCTGTCGCTTGCTGCTGTCAGATCACCACTGTGTTTTTTCTTCTCGAAATATTCAAACAGAGTGCGTTCCTGCGAAAGATGGCGCGCACGCAGCATTTCGGCAATATCCGCCGATGACGAAGACATGCCGGATGATGCGCTGATCATAAAGCAGCCACTTGGCGTGTCACAATCGGTAAACAGTTCAACGATGGCACGCAAATAGCGCCCGACCGTATCCTCAACGGACAAATCTGTTCTGCTCAGTAAACACGAGCTCTTTTCGTAAAAGTTTTTCAGATAATGTTCAACGGCTGCGCGGAAAAGCCCTTCTTTGTTACCAAATTCAGCATACAAAGTTGGCGCTTTTGCACCGGTTGCTTCGACCAAATCGGCTAATGAAGTGGCCTCGTAACCATGGCGCCAGAATAAATTCAGGGCCTTGCTCAGAGCAGTTCCACGATCGAACTGTTTTGGGCGCCCGCGACTTTTCCGGACCAAAGCCGTCTGTTCAGTGCTCATACACCCTCCTTCCATCACCATTGTGATTATGGTTATTAAATTTTTATAGAAATAACTTAACGATCATTATTAAAAATAGTTGCGCACAAGTCCAGCGGAGTTTATTATTTAATTATCGAGCGATAAGAAAATCGCTCAAACCCGCAAAACTGCGCAGCTAAAAACGCTTTTTAAGCATACTATCCAGGACGTAACATCATGAGTAACTTCAAAATCCTTCTTGCAGTTCTGGCATTAACCGCTGTGCCGGTTGCCAATGTTGCCGCACAGCAGGTTATCATGATGCCTTTACAGAGTCAGGAAGTGAGGATGGTCAATGTGACCGGTGACAGTAACTTCTGTAACCCGGGAACCTGTACGAATAAAAACATCGAACAGGGCCGTATTCCTACTTCTCCTACTCAGCCACCTGCACCCTCGATCCCAAGCCATCGGCCCGCTTCTATTTACTACTAACGAACGCGGTGCCTGACGACAAAGAGTCAGGGCAGGAATAATGATAAGGCGGCTAATGTCGCCTTATCTTTTTATCAGCCGCCCCTGTTTTATCACCCTATCCGGTCAGAACCAACCATTAACTTAGCGATCATTAAAGATTCATTCAGCAAAATTATGCATAAAGGATTTCCCATCCTTCGCATCAATCATTTTAAAAACAATAAATTAACAAAATAAAAACAATGCAGGCATTTAATGTGATATTCATCACAGCACGATTAGTTAACGATCATTAAAAAAACATCTTGCACAAACTCCCAACACTCCCTATCATTTACTTATCGAACGTTAACTAATAAATAACGTTGACCCAAAACTGAGGTTCCTGAAGAAGGCACCCCAAATAAAAACTGAAGAACAGGAATTAACACCATGAAAAATATCGCTATGACAATCGCTGCACTGACACTGGCTACTGCTTCTTTCTCTACCTTAGCGGCAACTGAAGTTCAGTCTGCACCTGCAGGTGAGCAAACTATCGGTACTGTCAGCGCCTCTTCAAACGGTAACCTGAGTACATTGCAGTCCAAACTGAATGCAAAAGCTACTGAAGCTGGCGCAACCTCATACCGTATCATCGGGGCTTCTGGTGAAAACCATCTGTACGGTACTGCTGAGCTGTACAAATAAGTTCTGAAGGTGCTGTTAGCAGATTGTTCCGCACAATAAGTTAACGATTAATAAATAAATGAGTTGCACAGAATGTGATCCCGGTCTAACATTTACTTATCAACTGTTAATAAATAACAGTCGGACCGAATAATCACCTGCTGATAAACAGATAAAAAGGAAAACTACCATGAAAAATATCGCCATGACTTTAGCCGCAATCGCACTTGCTACTGCTTCTTTCTCGACTCTGGCTGCGTCTGAAGTTCAGTCTGCACCAGAAGGTCAGCAAGCAATTGGTGTGGTAAGTGCTTCTTCAAGCAATGATTTATCAAGCCTGCAGAATAAACTGAATGCCAAAGCCAATGAAGCGGGTGCAAGCTCATACCGCATCATCGGGGCTTCAGGTGATAACCACCTGTACGGTACTGCTGAACTGTATAAATAAGCATAAAGTACCTGCCATTTTAGGGTAAAACGGCATTTAGTTAACGATTAATAAGCTAGATGTTGTATCGGACAGACGAGAGCTTTGCACATTAAATGAACGTTGATGACAACGCCTGGCAAAGCTTAAAAATACGAAATGAGGAAAATATCATGAAAAACTTAACAATGACCCTTGCAGCTATCGCACTGGCAACCGCTTCATTCTCCACTCTGGCTGCAACAGAAGTTCAGTCAGCGCCGGCAGGTCAGCAACCGATTGGTGTTGTCAGTGCAACATCCGGTAACAGCCTGAGCAGCCTGCAAAACAAACTGAATGCTAAAGCCAGCGAAGCCGGTGCAAGCTCTTACCGTATCATCGGTGCTTCAGGCGATAACCACCTGTACGGCACAGCTGAACTGTATAAATAAGCTGTGATAAGCAATAAAAAGCAGTAAGCAGAAGAGGCGGCGTTTGCCGCCTTTTTCGTGTCTGTGTTACTGAAAATTTCCCGGAAGCTTCCCCGCCCGCCTGACCTTGTGCTACATTTTCCTCTTCTTTTGCCTTCAGGTTCTGCTTCCCAATGTAACGAATTCTCATCACTAACATTTTTTCTTCTCCCGTTGCCTGCGTGCAAGGCGGGGTTTGTGTTATTTCTGATGAGAATCTTTCAAATGAATTCGTTATTGATTGCGCTCGTACGCGCACTTCGCAGCCATTGCTGGCTGCGGTTGCTGGGTTGTGCCTTTATTTTATCCTCTCTGGGCAATGGCCTGACGCAGGTCATGGTATTTGGCCAATTGCTGCGCTGGAATGCCTCCCCCGGCACGCTGACTTTCGCTTATATGCTGGCAACCTTGCCCGGCTTTATCGGAAGTGTTTGGGGCGAACGTTTGTGCAGAAAGATGTCGCCGCTGCGAATTTTGATCCTGACTGAAGTATTTGGCATGGTGGCACTGGTATTTCCACTGTACGGTCTGCTGTCACATCATATTCCCGCACTGCTGGTCATTCAGTCTGCTGAAGCGTTATTCAGCGGGATGAGTTATCCGGCGCTCACCTTGCTATTCAAACGCGGGCTAAGCGCTGAGGAGTTACCGGCGGCGACGGCAATGGAAACGCTGATTTTTTCTGCGCAGGTTTTGCTTGGCACCGGCGCCGGGGTTTTGCTGTTCAATGTTGTTTCGCCGCTGTGCATTTTACTGCTCGATGCGCTGAGTTTTGCCGCATCTGCTATTTTGCTTCTGACCACCCGGAAAAAATTTCGGGTCAGGGACGCTCAAACAATGGCGGCTGATTTTCCTGCACACCTGCCATTGCATTGGAAACATTACTCTCCGCTGCAAAAACGAAGCATCTTGCTGTTACCGGCGCTCGCTGCTGTCGGTTCTCCCGCGATGGCATTATTACCCGCACTCGTGCAGCAAATTCGCCCTGAGGAAACCACCGGTCTGGCACTCCCTTTGCTGTTTGCCCGCAGCCTCGGGCAACTATTCGGCCCGCTGCTGCTCAGTGCTGACAAACTCCGGCAGTTCAGCACCAGTAACAGACGAATATTGTTATGCCTGGTGTTATTTCTGGGGGGATACTTTCTGCTTTCCCCCCTGTCAGCCTGGCCGGCAGTCAGTCTGGCGTTAATTTTTAGTGCTCACCTGGCCTCAAATGTGGTGTTCGCATTAGGCACTTTCGGCGTGCTGCAAAATTTTACGGGCAGACAAGTCGCCACAGCCAGCGCGCTGGCCTGGCGCGGACAAGTTATGGTGGCGGGTTTAGCCACCGGCGCCGCCGGTTTACTGGCAGAAAGTATCGGCGCAACCGGCGCGCTTTATAGCATTTCTCTTGCCAGTCTGACCGGCGTTGTTATCTTACTCTGGCGCTACAGGACGTAATCAGAAAACACAAAAGGCAGGGATTTCCTCCCTGCCTTCTTCGTATTGCCTTAAACCAGCCGGTCAGTTAGCCGAGCTTTTCAACTGATTATTCTGCTGATGTTGCTCCATCGCCAGCGCGATCAGGCGCGTGATCAGATCACGGTAACCTAAACCACTGGCGGCCCAGAGTTTGGGATACATACTGATATTGGTGAAGCCCGGCAAGGTATTAATTTCATTGATGACGACTTCATCCTGTTCTGTCAGGAAAACGTCCACACGTGCCATGCCGCGACACTCCAGCACCTGAAATGCCTGCAAGGCGATGGCGCGGATACGATCATGGGTTTCCTGCGGTAAATCAGCCGGAACAGCGATGGACGCGCCAGTTTCGTTGATGTATTTGGTATCGTAGGAATAAAATCCGTCATGCAGGATCACTTCGCCGCACACGCTGGCCTGCGGGTGATCATTACCTAATACAGCGCATTCAATTTCACGACCTTTGATAGCCGACTCCACCAGCACTTTGTGGTCGAAGCTGAATGCTTCATCCAGAGCACGCTGATAGCTCTCTTCATCGCTGACTTTACTGACGCCCACCGATGAGCCCTGATTTGCCGGTTTGATAAACAGCGGCAGGCCGAGTTGTTGCGAAACACTGGCAAAGGTATTTTTCTGACGATTCACTCGCGTGAGGCACACGAAAGGAGCAACGGCCAGACCGGCATCACGCAGCAAACGCTTGGTGACATCTTTATCCATACTGACGGCGGAGCCCAGTACGCCGGAGCCGACGAAGGCTATATTTGCCATACGCAGCAGCCCCTGCAGGGAACCATCTTCCCCCAGCGTTCCATGCACAATCGGGAAGATGACATCCACCTGCGACAATGCGCTGGCGCTGTGGGTTTCGATTAGCTGATTCTCGGTCTGGCCCGGGATCAGCGCAACCTGGTTATTCGAGCGATTCAGGGCAATCAGCGACGGATTTTCAGCATTGATCAGGTAATTACTGGCGTCATTAATGTGCCACTCCCCTTTCTTATCAATACCCAGTAATGTCACATCAAAGCGTTCTTTATCAATCGCATCCACGATATTTTTTGCCGACTGCAGTGACACTTCATGCTCTGCCGATTTACCACCAAAAATAATACCAACCCGTAATTTACTCACCTGCTGCTCCTTGCCGTCTGCCTCAGCAGACGGCGAATGTTTCTATAAACAACCACGCAATAAACCAACACGACTAATCAACAACAAACAGTTTCGCGCCAACCGGTGTAGATGAACGGTGTGCTTCGGCATTGTCCGCTACCTGATAACTCATGCCCGGCGATAAGGTGAACGTACGTCCATCTTCAAGGCGTGTATGAAGCTCCCCTTCAAGGCAGAACAAAACATGGCCTTTACTACACCAGTGATCAGCCACATAGCCTGCTGAATATTCAACGATACGCACACGGATATCGCCAAATTTTTGCGTACGCCACAGCGCCATGCCGGTTTCACCAGGATGTTGCGTTGGCGTGACATCACTCCAGTCAGTCGTGCAAAACGGAATCGCATCAAGCTTCATGAATTTCTCAGTGTCGGGAAAGGGAAGGAAAGTCAGCATAAAAGTGAGCGGTAAATTTATCAATCGCTTGCTGAAAACAATTCATTTACTGCCAGTCGCAAAGTTACGTAAAGGCGATTGTTCTTAGAGACAGTCGACAGCAGGCGTATGGCAAGGCCAGTGAGAAAAAGGACAGAACGCGTCATACCGTTGTGTTGCATGAGATGTCTGTGGGACAGGGGTCACATTTTTTCGACTATGCTTAATGTTCTGTTGAGAACGCAAAAGGCGTACGCACCTCAATTCCAACGTGCCGTTGTTTTCGACGACACGCCACAAAACAAGGAGCAACACATGCCATATCAGACAATAAATCCGTTCAACAATAAGCTCATCAAAGAATATCCAACACATAACGATCAGCAGGTTGAAGAGGCGCTCTCTGCAGCCCATGCTTTATATAAATCTGACTGGGGTCAGGGCGATATTAAGCAACGCGTTAAAGTACTGCATAAATTATCCGAACTGATGGCTTCCCGCGTTGATGAACTGGCGGAAGTGATCAGTGTAGAAATGGGCAAACTTATCGGTCAGAGTCGTGGCGAAGTGCAGATTTGCGCGGATATTGCGAAATTCTATGCCGAAAATGCACAAGAGTTCCTCAAACCTGTGCCGTATAAATCCGATCTCGGCGAAGCCTGGGTCGAGCATCACCCGATTGGGGTGATCCTGGCCGTCGAGCCGTGGAATTTTCCGTTCTACCAGTTAATGCGCGTACTGGCACCGAATCTGGCCTCCGGTAACAGCGTGGTGGTCAAACACGCCAGCATCGTTCCCCATTGTGCGGAAACCTTTGAGAAACTGGTTACCGAAGCGGGTGCGCCAAAAGGCGCTTATACCAACCTGTTTATTTCTCAGGATCAGGTCAGTGCCATCATTGATGATGACCGCGTTCAGGGTGTCGCGCTGACCGGTTCGGAAAAAGCCGGTGCGGTCGTGGCTTCACGGGCGGCCTCTAAGCTGAAGAAATCAACGCTGGAACTCGGCGGTAATGACGTGTTTGCCGTACTCGATGATGCCGATATCGATAAAGCCGCCAAAGCCGGTGCGCAGGCTCGTGTTTCCAACGCCGGGCAGGTGTGTACGGCGGCCAAACGTTTCATTATTCATGAAAAAGTTGCCGATGAATTCCTTCAAAAATTCACCGGACACTTTAAGGCACTGAAGACCGGCGACCCGCTGGATACATCCACCACGCTGGGGCCGCTGTCCTCTGCAGAAGCGGTGAAAACGCTGAGTGAACAAGTGGATAATGCTGTGAAACACGGGGCGAAACTGCACTTTGGCGGCAAAAAAGTGGCAGACAATCCGGGCAACTTCTTTGAGCCAACGATTCTGACGCACATTACCCGCGATAATCCGGCCTATTTTGAGGAATTCTTTGGCCCGGTCGCACAGGTGTATGTAGTGAAAAATGATGAGGAACTGGTGAAACTGGCCAACGACTCACATTACGGCCTTGGCGGTTCACTGTTCACCTCCGATTTGTCTCGCGCCCGTAAGCTGGCCAGCCAGATTGAAACCGGTATGGTATACGTCAACTCACCTACAGATACCGCAGCGGAACTGCCGTTCGGCGGCGTGAAACGCTCCGGATTCGGCCGCGAACTCTCCGATCTTGGTATCAAAGAATTTGTGAACCAGAAACTGGTCGTGCTGGCCGCGAAGTCATAAATATTTCAACCAGAGTTCTATACCCAAAATAATTCGGGCTGCAGGACAAAAACTTCAGCTTTTGCGCAGCGCTTGTGCTGGCCCTAATAGGGCAAGGCTTGCCGGGTAACGCGGCAAGTGAAGGGATCCCGATGAGCTTATTCAGGTAAGTGATTCGGGTCACTGAACGTAGCCAACGCATCTGCGGTTCGAATTATGATGGGTAGCCTTGACCCACAACAAAGCGCGGTAACTTGTACCCTCTCTATAATCAGGCCCGTTTGTCTTCCCACTGGTAAATCACATGGCTTATGAACTCAATCTGAACTGGCCGGAATTTCTCGAAAAATACTGGCAAAAAAAACCTGTTGTTATTAAAAAAGCCTTCCCGAATTTTGTCGATCCGATAAGTCCGGATGAACTTGCTGGCCTGGCGATGGAACCGGAAGTGGACAGCCGCCTGGTGAGCCATAAGAACGGTGAATGGCAGGCAAGCAATGGTCCTTTTGAAGATTTCGACGGTCTGGGCGAAACCGGCTGGTCATTGCTGGCACAGGCCGTAAACCACTGGCATTTGCCTGCGGCTGAACTGGTAAAACCTTTTCGCGTATTGCCGGACTGGCGTTTAGACGATCTGATGATTTCATATTCTGTGCCCGGCGGCGGCGTCGGCCCGCACATCGATCAGTATGACGTCTTTATCATTCAGGGCATGGGCAGCCGTCGGTGGCGTGTGGGTGATGCCTTGCCGATGCGTCAGTTCTGCCCGCATCCGGCGTTACTGCATGTAGATCCGTTCACGCCAATCATTGATGAAGATCTTGAGCCGGGCGATATTCTGTATATCCCGCCGGGCTTTCCGCACGACGGCTTTACCCATGAAACCGCCCTCAACTATTCCGTCGGTTTCCGTGGCCCTAACAGCCGTGATTTCATCAGCAGCTTTGCTGACTACGCGCTGGAAAACGATCTGGGCGGCAGTCATTACAGCGATCCGGATTTAACGCTGCGTGACCACGTCGGTAAAGTGGAAGAGTATGAGCTGGAACGCGTACGCCAGATGATGGTTGAGCTGTTAAACCAGCCGGAAGATTTCAAACAATGGTTTGGCCGTTTTGCCACCACGCCGCGCCATGAACTGGATATCGCGCCAGCCGAACCGCCATACGAATCACATGAAATTGTCGATGCACTGATGCAGGGTGAAAACCTGGTGCGCCTGAGTGGCCTGCGAGTCCTCAACGTCGGCGAACGTTTCTTTGTCAACGGCGAACCGCTGGAAACGTCCCGGTATGCCGCCGCTGATGCGCTGTGCCGCTATACGCTGATCGGTAAAGCAGAACTGGGGGCTGCCCTGCAGGATCCTGAATTTGTCGCTCTGTTAACAGATCTGGTGAATCAGGGCTACTGGTACTTCGACGCGTAACCTGCCCGGAGTTCAGTCACGATAAAAGGCGGCGTCCCTGAAGACGCCGCCTGTTTAGTGCCCTTAACCTACGGGCGGTAAAGTTCGACCGGCGGCTTCATTTTTCGCTCTTCCGGTGCGAACAAATCAATTTCTTCACCCAGAATGTATTTGGCGCGCAGCATGGCGGAAATTTTGTCCATGATCATCACGATCACTACCAGTATCAGGGTGATAAACATCACCACATCCCAGTTCCACAGACGCATATTTTCCGCATACACCAGACCGATCCCACCCGCGCCGACAAAGCCCAGAACGGCGGCTGAGCGGGTATTAGATTCAATCTGATACAGCGACAACGCAAGGAATGTCGGGAAGGATTGGGTGAAAATCCCGAAGCGGTGTGTTTGTAACGGGGAAGCTCCCAGCGCCCGCAAACCGCGGCTCGGCGAACGATCAACGGCTTCATGCCCTTCGGCATAAAGTTTACCGAGCAAGCCTAAATCCTGCATCACAATCGCCAGCACACCTGCCAGCGGTCCCATGCCGACAGCACGAACGAAAATCAGCCCCCAGATCGCCATATCCAGCCCGCGTAAAACATCCAGAAGACGGCGGATAATCATGGAAACAGGTCTGAGAACCGGCGTAGACATCACATTACGCGCCGCGAGGAATGAAAGCGGTAACGCGAGGAAAGATGCGGTGATGGTGCCGGAAAATACAATCGCCAGTGTGATAGCTATTTGCGAAAAATAATACATAAACGGCCATTCGGAAACGTCATGCCAGACAAACATTCGCAGGAAATAACGCCCGATTTCACGGCTGCCGCGCACCACTTCACTCCAGGGAATGCCGAAGTAACTGAAGAAATAGACATAGTACAGCGTAATAACAACAGCCAGTATCGCAAGGTAACGCAGATAGCGGCGTTGCGCGGCAAACAAATGCCCGTGCTGCTGCTTCATGCTGCTGACGACATGAGGTTCGAGCGCATCAGTTAACATCAGAAAGTGCCCTCCACAACGCGTTTGCGTAATTTACCTGAAAGAAAATCCATCACCGACACAACCAGAATAATCAGCAGTAAGGTCATGCTGACCTGATCATAACGATCAAGTTTGATTGACGTCATCAGCTCCTGCCCGATACCGCCCGCCCCGACCAGCCCGAGGATGGTCGACTGGCGGAAATTAATTTCGAGGCGCATAAAGCTGTAGGATAAAAAGATGGGTTTCACCTGCGGCCACATGGCGAAACGCATACGCTGCAAACGGCCCGCGCCGCATGCTCTGAGACCACGCACCGGTTTGTCCGATGCGGTTTCAATGGATTCGTAGAACAATTTGGTCAGGCTGCCGACGGTATGTAACGTCAGTGCGATAAAGCCAGGAATGGCACCCACCCCAAATGCCATCACACACATCACCGCCCAGGCCAGTTCCGGCATTGTGCGCAGAAAAGCGACAAAGGTACGGATGCTGAATTTCACCCATTTAGGCGAATCTGTATTACCGGCGGCGAGAAAAGCCAACACAATAGCCAGCGCCGTCGACAATATCGTCGAGGACAACGCCAGCTGGATAGTTTCCCAAATCAGCGGCAGCTGAATATTGAGACGATATCCCCAATACGCCAGTGACCCTTCAGTATGGCCGTCAGCAAACAATAATGACCAGTGTAATACCGGTACAGTCTGTCCAATATAATCAAAGAAGCTGGGTGCGGAGAAAAAAATAGTTTTTAAATTAAGCTCGGAAACATTGCCTGACCACAGATATAACAACAGCATCAACCCTGACCAGATCAGTGCCTCCCGCTTTTGTTTACCGCGTATCTGCTGGTAATAACGATTGAAATCTTTGTTCAAAATAATATTTCCGGTTTGCAGATAATCTTAAAATCTAAACCCTAAATATTTCATGGTGCAGCAAGGCGGCAACCGAAAGAATCCCCGGGAGCTTACTTAAGTAAGTGACCGGGGTGATTGAGGGAAGCCAACGCCGCTGCAACGTGAAAGATGACGGGTTAGCGACCGCCTTTAGTCAGCTCACGCTTCATATCAATAATCTGCTGATATTCTGCCAGAGACGTCTCGCCGATATGCTGTTTGCCTCCCACTGCTTTCACGAAACAAGCGTGGTCATCTTTATCCAGTTTCTTAATGGCGGAAACCAGCTTAGCTTTAAATGCCGGTGGCAAATCACTACGCACTAAAATCGGGCCATTTGGGATCAGCGGAGATTCCCAAATAATACGAATTTTCTTCATCAGATCCGGATGGTCCATGCGGATCATTCGGTTGAACGCACCGGAGGTATAACCGGTTTCACGGTCGCCGATCATTGAAGCCCAGGTGACGGCACCTTCAAACTGACCGTTCAGCACACCAAGAATATCCTGCTCATGGCCACCGGAGAAGGTGACACTGGAGAAGAAATTGTTATATTTATTATCCGTGGTGCCGCCAAATTCTTTCTTAAATGTCTGGTTCGGGATCAGGTAACCGGAAGTGGAATCCGGGTCAGCGAAACCGAATGATTTGCCTTTCAGGTCAGATAATTTCTGATACGGGCTGTCGGCTTTAACAATAACAACGGAGTGATAACCACGAGATTTGTCGGTATCGTCAATCACGATGCCCACCAGATCCACCGCTTTCGGATTATTAATATAAACCGAAGCAAAAGATGAAGGTGACATGCTTAATACCATGTCGACTTTCTTACCTAACAACCCCTGAATAACACCTGAATAATCGGATGAATTACGCAGTTTGGTATCCACATTTAATTCTTTATCGAAGAAATCTTTTACACACTGATTATCACCGATTTGCTGAGTGGCATTCTGCCCGCCCAAAATACCTAAGTTTAATTCTTTAGGAGCATCTTCTGCCATGCTGTGCATCGCGGTAAAAGAACCTGCTACGAAGACTGCCAGACGTAATAACTTCTTCATGAAATAATGACCTTGTGTAGATTGAGTGAAAGTAGAAATAAGCACTGCAAAAAAATAAATAACATTATTATTTAACTGTTTATAGCGTCGTGCTCTTCACCGTATAACTGATGCAAAATATCATCAGTTAACTGATCCGGATGTCCGTCGAAAATAATCTGCCCTTTCGCGATGCCGATAACGCGGGTGCAATAATCTTTCACCAGTTCAACCGAATGCAGATTGACCATCACGGCAATATTCTCTTCGCTGACTTTTTTCAGCGCATTCATGATGCGCAGGGTATTTTTCGGATCCAGTGACGCCACCGGTTCATCAGCCAGCAGAATTTTTGGGTTCTGCATCAGCGCACGACAAATCGCTACCCGCTGCATCTGGCCACCGGAAAGGTTTTCGGCACGCTGCAACGCATGCGGCAACATGTGCAGCCATTCAAGCAAAGAGATGGCACGGGCACGGTCTTCGTCGTCGAACTGATTAAAAAATGATTTGAACGTTGAGGTGTGACTGAGACGCCCCAGTAACACATTTGTCAGAACATCAAGACGAGGTACCAGACAGAAATCCTGGAAAATCATGCCACAACACGAGCGCCAGCGACGCAACGCTTTGCCGGTCAGCCCTGCCAGTTCCTGCTGTTCGCCATTTTCGTAATGGCATACCACACTGCCTTCTGTGAGCGGGATAGTCCCGTTGAGAACATGCAGCAGAGTGGATTTACCTGCGCCGGAACGGCCAATTACCGCCACGAATTCACCGGCATGGAGATCAAAATTGATGTCATTCAGGACACGCTGACCTGATTTGTAGGATTTCACGAGACCCTTGACGTCCAGAACCTTGTTCAGATGCTGTGGCCCGGTCTGAGGATATTCAGCCTGTGCCAGCTTAAGTTGAGCTTGAGCCATGATGCTGTCTCTCGGTTGCTTTCGTTATCTGGCGTTCATTAAGCGCGAGTTTTATGACACATCAATGACGATTTAATGGACAGCGCATGACAAAAATGCAACAGATTAAGTGAAATTACCTAACCCATATCCCGAATGACGTTTAACTTAATAAGTATCATTTAAACCTATGATTAGATGGCATCACATTAAAAAAGGAAGATGAAATGGATAATCAGTCACTCATCGCCGCGCTGAAAGAGATTGCAGGCAGCCGCCACGTGTTGACCGGCGACAGCAATACCGAACGCTATCGTAAAGGGTTCCGCTCCGGTGGCGGCAAAGCGCTGGCGGTGGTTTTTCCGCAAACGCTGCTGCAACAGTGGCAACTGCTCAAGGCCTGTATCGCCGCCGATAAGATTGTCATTATGCAGGCCGCCAATACCGGCCTGACCGAAGGCTCGACGCCCAGCGGCGACGACTATGACCGCGACATTGTTATTTTCAGCACACTGAAACTGGACCAGATCCAGTTACTCGACGGTGGCCATCAGGTGATCGGTTTTCCCGGCAGCACGCTCTACAAACTGGAAAAGATCCTCAAACCCTACAACCGCGAACCGCACTCGGTGATTGGCTCGTCCTGCATTGGCGCGTCGGTGGTCGGCGGGATTTGTAATAATTCCGGCGGATCGCTGGTGAAACGCGGACCGGCATATACCGAAATGGCGTTGTATGCGCAGATCGATGTGCAGGGTGAATTGCAACTGATTAACCATCTGGGAATTAACCTTGGCGAAACGCCGGAAGAAATCCTCACACGTCTCGAAAGAGGCGATTACCGTGAAACCGATATCACGCATGATCAGCGCCTGGCCTCGGATCATGATTATGCTTCTCGTGTCCGCGAAGTTGATGCGGATACACCATCGCGTTTCAACGCGGATGAACGACGTTTATTTGAAGCATCCGGTTGTGCGGGTAAACTGGCCGTTTTCGCCGTACGGCTGGATACCTTTCCGGCAGAAACACAACAGCAGGTTTTTTACATCGGCACCAATGACACTGCGGTGTTGACAGAATTACGTCGTCAGATCCTGCGTGATTTCGTTAATCTTCCGGTGGCCGGGGAATATATGCATCGGGATATTTTCGATATCACCGAAGTCTACGGTAAAGATACATTTATGATGATCGACAAGCTTGGCACCGACAAAATGCCGGACATGTTTACTGCCAAAGGGAAGTTCGATGCGCACGCCAGTAAGGTTCCATTCCTGCCCAAAAATTTCAGTGACCGTGTGATGCAATGCCTGAGCAAAGCTTTACCTAATCACCTTCCCCCCCGCATGAAACAGTACCGTGACCGGTTTGAACATCACTTACTGCTGAAAATGTCCGGCCCCGGCATTGACGAGGCCCGAACCTTTCTGACACGTTTCTTTACTGAGGGTCAGGGGGATTTCTTTATCTGTTCTGCCGACGAAGGCAAAAAAGCTTTCCTGCACCGCTTCGCCGCCGCTGGTGCCGCCGTGCGCTATCACGCAGTACATGAAAAAGAAGTGGAAGATATTCTGGCGCTGGACATCGCGCTGCGTCGTAACGACCGCGACTGGTTTGAAACACTGCCGGAAGATATCAACAGTCAACTGGTGGCAAAATTGTATTATGGCCATTTCATGTGCCATGTGTTCCATCAGGATTACATCGTCAAAAAAGGCGCAAACAGCAAGGCGCTGAAACACAAAATGTTAGCGCTGCTCGACGCTAAAGGTGCGGAATATCCCGCTGAACATAACGTCGGCCATTTGTATATTGCGAAACCCCATCTGAAAGAATTCTACCGACAGGCCGACCCGACCAACAGTTTTAACCCGGGCATCGGGAAAACCAGTAAGCTAAAAAACTGGCAGGATTGATACTTTCATCTCTTCCCCTGCGAAAGGGGTTAATACCTCCCTCCCCTTCGCAGGGGAGGGAGCAATGCAACCTCATCTCATCAATACTCAGAATAGTTGCGTTCCATAGCCCCACATGATCACCGTCAGAGCCAAAAGTAGTTCTAAAACCAGAACACCCATTGCCAGCGTTGAACTGGAGAACAGAAAACCTTCGCGCCGGTCGATATTGAGAAAGTTAGGGATGCCGAGATATAACAGATATCCGCTGTAACACAGGCCAATGAGTCCGACAAACAGACATAACCAGACCATCGGGTAAAGGGCTACGATCCCGCTGAGGAACATCGGGGTAGCAACATAGCCGGCGAAGACGATACAGCTGTTGAGTGTCGGCCGGCTATCATAACGACGCGCCATTCCATAGATAATCCGTCCCATAAGGGCAACGGCAGCAAGCATCAGAACATAGAAAACGACTGCGATATAAGACGCCGTGAACAGGGAAACCCTCAGCGTCTCGCCGTCACCGAAGTTCCAGCCCAGTTGTGTTGTTCCGATGAAAGAGCAGACTACCGGGATCAGCGCCATTAACAGAACATGATGTGAATACACATGTGAAACGGTTTCCCGCTCACGCTGGATTTGTTGCAGTTCGGGACCTGGATTGGATATCAGCCCCCAGACATGATTAGCCATGAAACACCCCCTTGTACGCCGAAAGCCGCCAGCAGCGTGCTGTGATAAACCTTCGGCAATGCCGTTCAGACAAGGGCATAAGGAAGGTGGCGGCCTGTCTATATTATAGTCGTTATTGCCAGTTTTGCTGGCACGGCCAATACAGTGTAATGGGTGATTAACCGCATCAGATCGCCTTTAGTGGATATAGCGTGCCGCCGTAAACGTCACGCCAACCAGTACAAGCATCATGCCAATAATCCATCGGGTCTGTGTAATCATGAGTTCATAAAACATTGTCTGCATTGCACTCATTGAAGCTTCAATCTTCACAAAACGTTGATCTATTTTGTCAAAGCGCTCATCCACTCGTTCAAACTGTTTATCCACTCGTTCAAACTGTTTATCCACTCGCTCAAACTGTTTATCCACCTGTTCAAACTGTTTATCTATCCGCACCAGATGGTCGTCAATTCTCAGCAGGTGCCCGTCGATACGTGCGATGCTCTGTTCGGTTTTTCCGACACGCTCACCGATATCGGTCACGACATCGGTGAGCGTGACCATCTGGTATTCCAGTTTTCCGACACGGAGATTCGTTTCTGTAACCACTACGGTCAGCTGGCTGACCTGCTGTTCCACCTTCCCCACACGCAGATTCAGCCCGGCGATTTCCTCACCATTTTTGATTCCCTGTTTTTCAATATTGTTGATCTGGTTTTGCATGAGCTTTTCCATGAATGATTTTCCTTTGTATTCTTCCGGCCACACAGGGGCGCCAGGAAAATAGAGCGTCGGATTGACGGGCGATAGCGTCCGTGTGCTGAGCTGATACATCGTTGTTGTCCCTTACATGAGCGTTCCCTGTTTAGAAATCCTTAATCTGCGTGAAGTGTGCACTGGATAAATAACCACCTCAAATCAATTTCCTTCTCGATAAATACGTCATTACTTATGTATCTATATATGGCTGAGTTGCATTGCCTGGCTGAATAAATACCAATTAAAATAGCCAGTTATGCTTTCCGTTAACAGGCCAAACTTAAAGGGACAACAGGCGGGTGCGGATGACGAAAATCATCACCCGTCCAGAGGGAACCCGGCATTTCCTGCCCGCATTAACGGATGAATATTTACTGGCAAAAACATCTGCGGCGCGGCTAAAAAATCATTAACGTAGAGGCAGACACTCATCAGGAGAAGGGTATGCGCATTACCTGCTTACACACAGCGGACAGCAATATTGCGGTATTTGAAAATACAGCGCGGGCGCTGGGGTTGGATCAGCATCAGTTCCGGCATGTTTCGCGGCCCGATTTACTGGCCGCAGCCGAAAAGGCGGGCGGGCTGACGGCGGAAATTCTTCAGCAGACGGCGGATGTACTGCTGGCATTGAGTGAAAATACCGATCGCGTTTTACTGACCTGTTCAACGCTGGGGCCTGCTGCGACACTTGCCAGTAAAAGCGCCGCCGTGCCGGTTTTACGTGTTGATCGGGCGCTGGCGGAACAGGCCATGAAAACGGCAGGCAATGTGGTCGCACTGTGCGCGGTCGAAACGACCCTGGAGCCAACGCGGCAGTTATTCGCGCAGGTAGAAAGACATCCGCAGGCACGGCTTAAAACCCGTCTGGTGGCAGGCGCATGGGAAAAGTTTAAACAGGGCGATCTGGCCGGATATTTACAGGCCATCGCGGTGGCGGCAGATGCAGAATATAGGCAAGGCGCGGCCTGCGTGGTGCTGGCTCAGGCTTCAATGACCGGTGCAGCGCAACTGACCCAAACCGGCAAACCACTCACCAGCCCGGAATGTGGTTTACGCGCGGCGCTGATCTGAAAACGGCATACAGAAAGCAAAAATACCGCCAGACGCTATACTGATAAGGAATATCATTGGCTTAGCAGGATAGCCGATGACGACTGAAGATTATGTTAAGGAAAAAATATGAAAATTATTCTTTGGATCATCGCCATCATCTTTATCGTCGGCTTACTGACCCTGACAGGGGTGTTTAAACTGATTTTCTGATCATCACATTCCGTTCCTGCAAACCAAAAGTCCGGCACATGACCGGACTTTTTCAGTTTCATTAATAGCCTAAATAATTCGAGTCGCAGAAAGGCGGCAAGTCAGGGAGTCCCGATGAGCTGACATCAAGTCAGTAATTCGGGCGCCTGAGCGCAGCCAACGTATCTGCGGCTTGAAGTATGACGGGTATTTCAATCATCTGCCTCTTCGACCGAAGGCTGGGTTTTTTGCTGCTCTTTCTGCTTACGGTAGTTCCTGGCAATCTGCGGAACAGGCACTGCTTTGCCGGTTTCCATCCAGGTGCGCAGACGGTTAGCATCCGCAAAAGCCGTAAATTTACCGAAGGCATCCATCACGACCAGCGTCACGGGCTTGCCGTTAATGGTGGTACGCATCGCCAGACAATGCCCCGCTTCATCGGTATAACCGGTTTTGGTCAGCTGGATATTCCACGACGGATTCGTGATCAGATGGTTAGTATTACGAAACGGCAATGCATACGCCGGATGGCTGAAAACAGCCGTTTTTTCAGCAGTGGTACTCAGCTGACCGATCAGCGGATAGCGCTGGGAAGCCAGCAGCAGTCGCGTTAAATCACGCGCCGTGGAAACATTGCGTGGTGACAAACCTGTCGGTTCAACGTAATGCGTATGGGTCATGCCCAGCGATTTCGCTTTCGCATTCATGGCATTAATGAATGCAGAATAACCCCCGGGATAATGCGCTGCGAGGCTGGCTGCAGCACGGTTTTCCGAGGACATCAGCGCCAGCTGAATCATCTGACGACGGGTAATTTCACTGTTCAGTTTCACGCGGGAGAACACACCGCGCATTTCCGGCGTATTGCTGATATCGATATTGATCACTTCATCAAGTGGCAGATTCGCATCCAGCGTAACCATCGCGGTCATCAGTTTGGTCAGGGAGGCAATCGGCCTCACCTCATCCGGATTTCGGGAATAAATCACTTCGTGGCTTTTCAGATCCACCACCATGGCACTGCCGGAAGCGATTTGAACAATCGGGGCGACGGCCGGTTCATGCTTTGCAGCAATGGCGGCCGGGGCAGACAACATGCCTGTATTTAAGGCTAATAAGCTCAGAACCAAAAGACGGATTTTCACATGCATTGCTCTGTATTTAGAAAGTTGTCATTAAGATATGTCGTAACAGCGGGCGGAATTATAAGTGAGGCGAATAGTCTTAGCACCCGCAATTTTCAATTCTATTTGTCACAAAGTCTGTCACCAGCACCCGCAGACTCTGTAATGGCGAGTAAGTGAACACTTGCGTAAGGCGGCACTGAAAAAAATAAAGGGACACTCAGAAAGCGTCCCTTCGGGATACACAGGGGGATATTATTGATTGTCGATCAGATAACTTATTTCCTGCCCGTATGAAAGTTCAAGCGTATTGCCATCCGGATCATCCAGAAAAGCCCAGTATCCCACCGGCGCGCCGGAATCTGTGGGCTCCTTACGTAAAACGCCTGCGGCACGGGCTTCTGCAAGTTTGGCGTCCATGGCTTCTTTCGTCGCGCAGGCGACGCCGAGATGGCCGAAAGGGCCAAGTCTGGTGTCGGTATTGTCCGGGTCTTCAGCCAGTACGATAGCAAAATGGCGGGTCATGTCGCTCAGCCATGCGACGGGTCTGGCGTTGCTGCCCTTTTCCCCGCGCCGGTGGATCACTTTCATGTCAGCAAACTGCTGGTAGAACGCGATGCTGGCATCCAGGTCTTTGACGGCAAAAGCGATGTGGGTCAGGCCAATGTCTTTATTTTCCATGATACTTCTCCCTTTATAAGCGTTGCCGCGTGGAGAAGTCATGGCAGGGATCACCGGTTAATGCGTCCGGCAATTTCCTTTGACGTCTTCAGCACGCGCACTTCAGTAAATAACTCTGTCGCCTCTTCGTACTCTTTACGTAAATAACTCAGCCACTGTTTGATGCGCGCAACGTGATACAAACCGGTATCGCCCTGCTTTTCCAGACGGGTATATTTCTGTAACAGCGTCATGACGTCCGGCCACGGCATGCGCGGTTCGTTGTACTTCACCACACGACTGAGGTTAGGAATATTCAGCGCACCGCGTCCGAGCATCACCGCATCACACCCCGTGGTTTGCAGGCAGGCCTGAGCGCTTTCGTAATCCCAGATTTCACCGTTAGCGATCACAGGAATACTCAGACGCTGACGGATTTCGCCAATCGCAGCCCAGTTAATACGCTCCGGTTTGTAGCCGTCTTCCTTGGTACGTCCGTGCACCGTCAGTTCCGTTGCACCGGCCTGCTGCACGGCATCCGCAATTTCAACGCTGCGCTCCAGCGAATCCCAGCCGAGACGCACTTTCACAGTGACCGGCAGATGTGCGGGAACGGCTGCACGCATGGCTTTGGCACCCTGGTAAATCAGCTCAGGATCTTTGAGTAATGTCGCACCGCCGCCGCTGCCGTTAACCAGTTTGGACGGGCAACCGCAGTTGAGATCGACACCATAAGAGCCCAGTTCCACCGCACGGGCAGCGTTTTCGGCCAGCCATTGCGGATATTGGCCCAGTAACTGTACGCGCACTAATGTGCCCGAAGGCGTGCGGCTGGCGTGATGTAGTTCAGGGCACAGGCGATAGAAGGATTTGGCGGGAAGCAGCTGATCTACCACGCGCAAAAACTCGGTGATGCACAAATCGTAGTCGTTCACTTCAGTAAGAAGTTCACGGACCAGAGGATCAAGCACACCTTCCATCGGAGCCAGTAATACGCGCATCGCAGTTCACCCCTTAAAAATGACGCGCAAGATTACCGCAAGGCCCGTCGCCGGGCAATTACCCCTGAGATAAATCGCTGCTTAATGACGGTTTTGCCCCGCCCTGCAAGCGTCTGACCCTGACGGAGCGCCAGGCAATCCACACCGCCACAAGCGCAGGCACCGCAAACAGCAGGAACATCCAGAATGCCGCGCTGGCTGCACCATTATCCCCCTTATCAACACCTGCAAAGTTAGCCACCGTTCCGGCTAACGCCGCACCGAGCGCCGCCGCGAAAGATTGCACGACGGTTATCGACGCCCCGGCTTTTTCGCGATCATCTTCCGGTGCCTGTTGCAGTACGCGGGTCAGCAGATGCGGCCAGCCGAGGCCAATCCCAAAACCGGCCAGCGTCAGCCCGAGCACCACGCCACTGATATTCAACCACGGCAGCCCAAACGCGACCGGCACGGTGAACAGCAGTAAAAGCAGACCGGCAGCCAGAATCAATGGCCCGCAGATAATCGCGCCGTCCGCACGTCGTCCGGTCCAGCCGGAACTCGCCACTTCACTTAATGTCCAGCCTGCGGCTGCGGCGGCAGTAATGTATCCGGCTGCCAGCGGGGTCTGACCGTGTAAATGTTGCAACAGATACGGCACAAACAGTTCGCAGCCGAGGCCGATAATCAGCAATGTCATCACCAGATACAGACCATAGAGCGGTGAGGAACGACGTAAAGCGTTACGCGGCAGCAGCCTGACATCCGCCGTAAATTCGCGGTGGCGTAAGACGAGAATCATCACCACGGCAACCACAAAACCGAGCAGGTTAATCAGGCCGGAGGACGACAAACTGCCCGCCGACACCACTAACACGGCACCGGTCAGTAATGCCAGTTGCATCAATGGCAACGGCTCTTCCGGCTGCCTGTCGCGCTGGGATTTCGGTAAAATCCGCCATACCCACAGCCCGAACAGTGACGTGACTGGCAACAGCAAACCAAATGCCCAGCGCCAGGCGTGCAGTTCAGCAAAAATACCGCCTACTGCCGGACCGACCAGCGTCGCAATGCCCCACATCGCCGAAATCAGTGCCATCGCACGCGGCCAGAGAGATTCTTTAAACAAAAGATTGATCATCGCGTAGGACAGTGCGAATAAGAATCCGCCACCGAGGCCCTGCAGTGCCCGTCCAAGCAGTAATACCGGCATATTCGGCGCGGCCGTGCAAATAGCAGCACCGGCAATAAAAATACCTGTCGCCATCAGATAGCTGCCCCGGGGTCCGGCGGTCCGCATCAGCCGTGCTGACAGCGCCGAGCCCAAAATGGAACACACAACATACAATGTGGTATTCCATGCATACCACGCCAGCCCGCCGATATCCTGCACGACTGAAGGGAGGATCGTGATAACGATGTAACTGTTAGTCGCATAAAGCGCGACGCCTGCGCTCAGGGTGATGGCGCTGCCCCGGTTTTCTGCACTAAATAAATCCGCCCATCCGTTCTGACTTCCCGACATTTTCTCTGCATCCCTTTAGTTTGTGCTTTCCACGCATTGAAGCATGTGGTGGTTATGATATGATTAAACCAAGAAAATACTTGGAATATGTTTTACGTAATCTAGAACCCGTCGAGGCTATATGTCAAGCAATGGCTTGGAAAATAAAAATGACGTCCGGCAAAGCGTCGCAGAGCGATTACTGACGCTGCTGAAAACCCGCGGAGAACTTCAGGCCAGCGATGCCGGATATCTGCTCGGCACTACCGGCGAAGCCATGCGCCAACAGTTTGTGAAGCTGGCAAAGGAAGGACTGGTGGAAGCCAGAGCCGTTTCGCAAGGTGTCGGCCGCCCGGCACAGTTCTGGCAACTGACCGCCGCCGGCCATGCGCGATTCCCCGATGCCCACGCGGATCTTACCGTACAACTTTTGCAACTGATCCGCACTTCACTGGGCGATTCAGCATTGGATCAGTTGATCACGTCGCGCGAAAACCAGACGCTGGAAAATTACCGGCAGGCAATGAATGGCGCGAATTCTTTGGAAGAAAAGCTACAACGGCTGACGGCTATCCGCACGCGGGAAGGTTACATGGCGGACTGGAAAATGCAGGAGGACGGCAGTTATCTGTTTGTCGAAAATCACTGCCCGATTTGTGCTGCCGCAACCACCTGTCAGGGATTTTGCCGGGCGGAACGTGATGTCTTCAGCGATGTGCTGAACGCCAGCGTCGAGCGTACCGAACATATTTTGCAAGGTGCGCGGCGTTGTGCTTATGTCATCAGGTAGATTACAGACGAAAAAAAACCGCCGGTGAAGGCGGTTTGATTGCAGGGCAGCCGGAAACTTATTTGTTGCCGCTGCCCGCATTGCCGGTGCGACGCTGGCCTGCATGCGCAGGACGCGAACGTGCCGGACGGTTTTCAGCAGAACCACGGTTTTCTGAACTACGATTTTCAGAGGTGCCGCTGCGCTGGCCGTTGCCGCCCTGACGCGGAGCGCCTGAACGGGGTGCACCGGAACGTGGTGCGCCCGGACGCTGCCCCTGACGAGGCGCGCCACGACCGCCGCCACCGTTGCCCTGACGGCCATTGATGATCGGCTCAGCTTTAATGCTCGGATCTGGCTCGTAGCCTTCCAGCGCAATGCGCGGAATTTCACGTTTCAGCAGGCGTTCGATATCACGCAGCAATTTGTGTTCGTCTACGCATACCAGAGAAATCGCCTCACCGGTGGCTTCCGCACGGCCGGTACGGCCAATACGGTGAACGTAATCTTCCGGTACGTTTGGCAGTTCATAGTTGACCACGTGCGGCAGCATATCAATATCCAGACCCCGCGCAGCGATGTCTGTTGCCACCAGAACACGAATAGAACCGGCTTTAAAATCAGCCAGTGCACGGGTACGTGCGCCCTGACTTTTATTACCATGAATAGCCGCAGCCGTGATGCCATCTTTATTGAGTTGCTCAGCCAAATGGTTTGCACCATGTTTGGTACGGTTGAATACCAGCACCTGTTTCCAGTCGCCTTCACCGATCATCTGAGACAGCAATTCTCTTTTACGTTTCTTATCAACAAAATGAACGCTTTGTTCAATTTGCGCAGAAGCGGTGTTGCGACGTGCAACTTCGACAGAAGCCGGGTTGGTCAGCAACTTGCTCGCCAGACCTTTAATCTCATCAGAGAAGGTAGCCGAGAACAGCAGGTTCTGGCGCCTGGCAGGCAGTTTCGCCAGCACGCGACGGATGTCGTGAATAAAGCCCATGTCCAGCATGCGGTCGGCTTCGTCCAGCACCAGAATTTCAACCTGAGATAAATCAACAGCACGCTGATGTTCCAGATCCAGCAAACGACCCGGCGTTGCAATCAGCACATCTACACCACCGCGCAGTTTCATCATCTGCGGGTTGATGCTCACCCCCCCAAATACCACCAGCGAACGCAGGGTCAGGTATTTGCTGTAAGCCTGAACGTTTTCACCAATCTGCGCCGCAAGCTCACGGGTTGGGGTCAGGATCAGCGCACGAACCGGGCGACGTCCTTTGAATTGCGCGTTGGTATGGCTGAGCATATTAAGCAGCGGCAAAGTAAAACCAGCGGTTTTACCGGTACCGGTCTGCGCACTCGCCATCAGGTCACGACCTTCCAGCACGACAGGAATAGCCTGACGCTGGATAGGTGTAGGTTCGCGATAGCCCTGTTCTTCAACAGCACGCAAGATTTCGGCACTTAAGCCGAGGGAATCAAATGACATATAAGGAAAAGCTCCAGTCCACTCTAACCCGAACGGGGTTCGGTGCAGTTTCAAGAGTGGATGATCAGACGAGGCAAATGAGGCATTACCACGAGGATTCGGCACAAACTGCAGTGCGCCAGTTGCGTCGATACTAGCACAAAACGCCGCGCTGCGTGAAGTTATCTCCGTTGCGGCTGTAACTGACGGTTACAGCCGCAGACTCTGGTAACAAATTCAGGCCATATAATCTGCCGCGATAATCCGAAACTTTGATACAGGATAATCAATTATAAAGCTGATGAATGGGTTCCCACTTTTTGCGCTCCACTTCACAGATTTGATTGCTATGCTTCTTTTCTCTCACTCCTCTGTCCATAAGGCCACATCGCTGCAACATGGAAACCTGGAAAGTAAATTTAATCTCCGTCTGGCTGGGCTGTTTTTTCACCGGCATGGCGATGAGTCAGATCCTGCCTTTTTTACCGCTTTACATCGAACAGCTTGGCGTCACGTCTCATGAGTCCCTGAGCCTGTGGTCAGGGCTGGTATTCAGTGGCACGTTCCTGGTTTCCGCCGTCGTTGCGCCCTTGTGGGGCAGCCTGGCAGACCGCAAAGGTCGTAAACTGATGTTGCTGCGTGCCGCGCTGGGTATGGCAATTGTCATGATGTTGCAGGGGTTCGCCACCAACGTCTGGCAGCTTTTCATTTTGCGCACACTGATGGGGCTGACATCCGGGTATATTCCGAACGCAATGGCGCTGGTCGCCTCACAGGTGCCGCGTGATAAAAGTGGCTGGGCGCTGGGTACGCTGTCTACAGGCCAGGTATCCGGCGTGATTATCGGCCCGCTGCTCGGCGGTTTTATGGCCGACCATCTCGGCCTGCGCACGGTGTTTTTCGTCACCAGCGGCATGCTGTTTATCAGCTTCCTCATCACATTATTTTTAATTAAAGAACGCGTGGTGCCGGTTACCAAAGCCAACCGCCTGAGCGGTAAAGCAGTCTTCACCACGCTGCCTTATCCATGGCTGATTATCAGCCTGTTCGTCACTACCATGATGATCCAACTGGCGAACGGCTCCATCAGCCCGATTCTGACGCTGTTTATCCGCGAACTGTCATCGGATACCAGCAATATCGCCTTTATCAGTGGTGTGATCGCCGCTGTACCGGGCGTTTCCGCGCTGATGGCCGCACCGAAACTCGGCAAGCTCGGCGACCGCATTGGCGCGCACCGCATTTTGATTGCTGCGCTGGTTTTTTGCTTCATTCTGTTCTGCCTGATGTCACTGATTAATACGCCTACTCAACTGGGGATCCTGCGTTTCATGCTCGGTTTCGGCGACGGTGCACTGATGCCCGCAGTGCAGGCATTGCTGGTGAAATACAGCAGTGATCAGGTTACCGGCCGGATATTCGGTTACAACCAGTCGTTTATGTATCTCGGGAATGTGGTGGGCCCCTTGATTGGCTCAAGTGCTTCTGCCCTGCTCGGCTTCCGGTGGGTGTTTATCGTGACGGCAATTCTGGTGTTATTCAACACAGTGCAGGTGTGGTGGAGTTTCCGGCAGGTGCCGACGGGAAGGATCAGGGTTTGATTTGCTCCTCCCCTTCGCAGGGGAGGGAGTAAAAAGCCTCACCAGCAGGCATAAAAAAAGGGACACTTCTCAGTGTCCCTCTCAATCGTTTGAAATCAAAAACCTTAACGACGGTTGCCGAAAATCCGCAACAACATCAGGAACAGGTTGATGAAATCAAGGTACAGCGTCAGCGCGCCAACAATCGAGTATTTACGGAAGTTATCACGGTCATCCTCTGACAACTGCGCACCCATGTTTTTCAGCTTCTGCGTGTCATACGCGGTCAGGCCGACGAAAATCAGCACACCGGCGTACGAAATGATATTCGCAAGGCCGGAGCTTTTCAGCCACATGTTTACCAGTGAGGCCAGCACCAGACCAATCAGCGCCATGAATAACATGCTGCCGATACCGGTCAGGTCACGTTTGGTCACATAACCGTAGACACTCATCGCGCCAAACATACCGGCGGCCACGATAAACGTTCCGAAAATTGAATCACCGGTGTAGACCAGAAAAATGCTGGAAAGCGTCAGACCGGTCAGTGCGGAATATAGCATGAACAAACCGGTGGCCACGGTGCCGCTAAGACGGTTCACCATACCGGAAATCACAAAGACCAGCGCCAGCTGCGCGATAATTAAACCGAAGAAAGTAATCTGGCTTGAGAAAACAAAGCTCATGATTTTTTCAGAGCCGGAAGCATACCAGGCCACAAATGCCGTCAGCAGCAAACCACAGAACATCCAGCCATACACTTGCGCCATGTACGCCTGAATGCCGGTGTTCGCGCGTTCAACAATTGAACCGTTACTGCGTGGATATCGATCCATGATGATTACCCTTTTGCATGGAGGATGAAAAATGAGGCCAAAACAGCCTCCCGATTTTTAAAGCGTATCACAGATAGGAAGAAAAGCATGGAAGGTCTGCGTGCGGTTGAGATGCTATTTACCAGCGGGCCGCCGCCTGTTTATCGCTGTCACGGGCATCGACCCAGCGGTCCCCCTCTTGCGTGGCTTCTCGCTTCCAGAATGGCGCGCGGGTTTTCAGGTGATCCATAATGAATTCATTGGCTTCGAATGCCATGCCGCGATGTGTACTGGTCACACCGACAAACACAATTTCATCGCCCGGATACATCGGCCCGATGCGGTGATAAACCGACACGCGTTGCAGCGGCCAGCGGTTACGGGCTTCGGCAATAATCTCGGCCAGCGCTTTTTCGGTCATGCCCGGATAATGCTCCAGCGTTAAGGCACTGACATGACTGCCCAGATTGTGGTTACGCACTTTGCCGGTAAACGTGACAACAGCACCGTCGGCGTCGGATTGCGCCAGCCAGTTGTATTCATCACCCACGCTGAACGGCGCAGCATCAACAACAATTTTCGTCTGATCCATCTCAGCCTCCGGTCACCGGCGGGAAGAACGCCACTTCATCACCCGCGCGCAACGGATGCGCCATCGTGGTTAGCGTCTGGTTAACCGCCACCAGTAATTTTCCTGATTCCAGCGCCAGTGCCCAGCGTTCTCCCCGTCCGGTAAGCGCAGCCCGTAACGCTTCCACCGTGGCAAAATCTGCAGGAAGTTGCAGGCTGGAGGTGCCGGTCAGTTCGCGCACCTGTGCGAAGAATAAAATATCAATCATAGTACCGCCTTAAAGTCGCCTGATTTACCGCCACTTTTTTCCAGCAAACGGATCGGGCCGATCACCATATCTTTCTGAACCGCTTTACACATGTCATAGATAGTCAGCGCCGCGACGGAAGCCGCCGTCAGCGCTTCCATTTCCACCCCGGTTTTCCCGCTCAGACGGCAGCGTGACTCGATACGCACGCGGTTATGCTCCGGTTGTGCTTCCAGAGTCACTTCTACTTTGGTCAGCAACAGCGGATGACACAACGGGATCAGATCCCAGGTCTTTTTCGCGGCCTGAATACCTGCAATACGCGCCGTGGCAAATACATCACCTTTGTGATGATTGCCGTTAATGATCATCGCCAGCGTGTCGGCAGCCATTTCAACAAAGGCTTCCGCACGGGCTTCACGAACAGTTTCCGCCTTGCCGGAGACATCCACCATGTGAGCATCGCCGGATGCATTAATATGAGTCAGTTCAGACATACTTATTTCTTCAAATGTGGAGTGAAATTACACGGCCCCTGACGGGCATCAAGCTGCGCTTCAATGATGTTATCCCAGGCGGTCTGGCAGGCGCGGGTTGAACCGGGCATGGCGAAAATCACCGTCTGGTTGGCAATGCCACCTATGGCGCGCGACTGAATGGTCGAGGTACCGATATCTTCAAACGACACCATGCGGAACAGCTCCCCGAAGCCTTCGATTTCACGGTCAAACAAGGGCTTCAGTGCTTCCGGCGTATTGTTGCCTGCACTAAAACCCGTGCCTCCGTTGATCAGAATCGCCTGGATTTTTTCATCTGCAATCCATGCGGAAACCACGGCACGGATACTGTAAATGTTTTCTTTGACGATTTGCTGTGCGACGACATGGTGGCCGCCTTCGGTGACGGCTTCTTTCAGGTAATGCCCGGACGTGTCTTCCGCGTCAGTACGACGGTCAGACACCGTCATGATCGCCACAGATAACGGCAAAAACGCTTTACTGGCTTTGCTCATCAGTTTGCTCCTTAAACGATTACTACCGGATTCAGCCGCCGATAAACGACAGATTCTGGGTGATCCCGGTATTGCCTTCATGCAGGAAGTGGGTCTGTTTTTTACGACTGAGGCCCCCCTGAATGCGATCCATCAGATCGTCCTGCTGCATGTCGTCGGCTAATAAATCACGCAGCGGAATACCCTGCTCGCCGAAAAGACATAAATGCAGATTGCCGATGGCCGATACCCGCAGCCGGTTGCAACTGACGCAGAAATCTTTTTCGTACGGCATGATCAGACCAATTTCACCCAGATAATCCGGATGGCTAAATACCTGCGCGGGGCCGTCGCTGCGTGAGCGAAGCTGCAACTGCCAGCCCTGATGCACCAGCTGTTCGCGCAGCACTTCACCGGAGATATGGTGTTTGCGGAACAGGTCACCCCCGTCGCCGGTTTCCATCAGTTCGATAAAACGTAACTGGATCGGGCGGGTTTTAATCCACGCGAGGAAGGTATTCAGACTGGCGTGATTCACATCGCGCATTAGCACGGTATTGACTTTTACTTTGCTAAAACCGGCGTCAAAAGCAGCATCAATGCCAGCCATAACCTCGCGGAATTTATCCTGCCCGGTGATGGCATGAAACTGGCGGGCATCGAGACTGTCAACGCTGACGTTGATATTGGTGAGACCCGCGTCGCGCCATTTCGCAATATCACGCGCCATACGGTAACCATTGGTGGTCACTGCCAGAGTTTTAATGGAGGGGTTTTCGCGCACTGCGGCAATGATTTCGCAGAAATCGCGGCGCAGCGAAGGTTCTCCACCGGTCAGACGCACTTTTTCTGTTCCCAGATTGGCGAACGCACGGCTGACCCGACGGATTTCATCGAGCGAGAGAAAACTTTTATTGCTGTGTCCGAGCGGCTTATAGCCATCCGGCAGACAATAGGTGCAACGGAAATTGCACACATCAGTGATCGACAGCCGCAAGTAATAAAACTTGCGGGCAAAAGCATCAGTAAGTTGAAGCACCTTAACACCTTTCCAAATACGGGAGATGCGGGCATTTCTGCCGTGCACCCTGGTGACATAGTGTCACGGCCAGGGCTCCATATTGTTTCTGCGGGAACGACGTCAGAAAAACAACTTAGGAACCAGGGCTAGGAGTTGATTCATCCGGTCCGTAGCGGAGCGATAATGAATACGGGGTAACGGAGCATATTCTAACGCCGCAAAGTCCCGTTCGCCAAGGTGGTTTTTCGTTATGTATTTTGATATATAACGATATTTCACGACAAAAGGCAGCATTTTCAATGCCAAAAGCACCGGGTTTTTAATGTTCTCAGAGTGGCGAGAAGGGGTAACATCTTGTTGCAATATTAGGTAAAATCCGCCGCTGGAAAACGAGGTAAACCCGCCGCTCCCCATTTGAAAGGAAAACCATGCGCAATCGAACATTAGCTGACCTCGACCGGGTGGTGGCGTTAGGCGGAGGGCACGGGCTGGGCCGGGTGATGTCTTCACTTTCGCTGCTAGGCCCGCGTCTGACTGGCATTGTCACCACCACCGATAACGGCGGTTCAACCGGCCGTATCCGCCGTTCCGTTGGCGGCATCGCCTGGGGCGATATGCGCAATTGCCTGAATCAGTTGATCACCGAACCGAGCCTGGCATCGGCGATGTTCGAATACCGTTTCAGCGGCCAGGGCGAACTGGATGGCCATAATCTTGGCAATCTGATGCTGCGTGCGCTGGATCACCTCACCGTACGCCCGCTTGAGGCGATCAATCTGGTGCGCAGCCTGCTGAAAGTTGACGCAGAATTGATCCCGATGTCCGAACAACCCGCCGATCTGGCCGCGATTGATGCCAATGGTGAACATGTCCACGGCGAAGTGAACGTCGATAAACTGGCACAAATACCGCGTGAATTGCTGCTGGAACCCCAGGTGCCCGCTACCCGGGAAGCGTTACAGGCAATCGCCGAAGCCAATCTGATCCTGATCGGGCCGGGCAGTTTCTTTACCAGCCTGATGCCATTATTACTGATGAATGATATGACAGCCGCGCTGCGCCGCAGCCGGGCGCATATCGTGTATATCGGAAATCTGGGGAAAGAACTGAGTGTCGCCGCCGCCTCGCTGACGCTGGATGACAAACTGGATATGATCGAGAAGCGTATCGGCCGCCGCGCCGATGCCGCCATTGTCGGGCCTAAAGTCAACATCGGCAGCAGCGCCGCTGAACATCTGATTATTCAAAGCCCGCTCGAAGCCAGTGATGTGCCCTATCGTCATGACCGCGACATGTTGCGGATGGCGATTGAAGAGACGCTGCAAAAAATGATCTGATTCCGGAAATCACAAACACGAAAGGCCGCTTTAGCGGCCTTTTTTGGGTTCAGAAAACGGAGTTTATGACCAGTCGGCCAGAATTTCCGCCGTCGTTTTTACCGTTACCGGATTGCCCGGCACGGATAATTCACGCCAGACTTCATTATGTTGCCCGATCAGTTGCTGCGCTGAAACATATGTACGATCGCCGGTGGTATGCGCATCCGACGCGACCGTCACGGCATAACCTTTGCTGGCAGCAACCTTGATGGTGGTATCTACACAATAGTCCGTCGCACAACCGCAGATAGTAAAACCGGTTACGTTCAGTTCTTCCTGCAGAACATGATCGAGGGAAGTGCGGTAGAAAGAATCGCAGGCGGTTTTAGTCACGGAAAGTGCGTCTTCCGGCAGATGTAGCTCCGGCAATACCTGCCAGTATTCACTCCCTTCCGTCATTTCGCCTTCCGCGTGTTGAATGAAGATGACGCGCCCTGCCCGGGCTATCAGTTGATTAATCTGTTCGACCCGTCCGCTGCGGTCATAACGCGGCGAAGCAAATACCCCGTTTTGCATATCTACCACAATAAGAACACGTTGCTCTGACACGAGTTTTCTCCTCACAAGAACACGTTGAATTACTTTTTCACCAGCGGATGATTATTCCAGGGGCTGTCGGCTGCAGGTGCGGCGGTACTGACTTTGGTTTTTTGCGGCGCCTGTGCAGACAAGGGGGTGCGGCGTTTGCTGCGGGTCAAATCCGGGCGCAGATGGCCTTCGATAAAATCCAGATATAAGGTTTCCACTTCCTTACGCGCCCAGGGTGTGCGGCGCAGGAACTTCAGGCTGGATTTCACACTCGGGTCACTTTTGAAGCAATTGATATTGACCTGTGAGGCCAGCGCAGGCCAGCCAAAGTTATCCACCAGTGTTGTCAGCAGTTTTTCCAGCGTGACGCCGTGCAGCGGATCTTTCGCTGCGCCAGGGTTTTGTGGTGTATCCGTCATTGGCTCGCTCGTCATTTTAAAATGTCAGGGTGATGATTTACAGGCCGCGCAGTCTATCACTTTTATCCCCGACATACTTCACATTGCCTGTGGGTTGGCTGCGTTCAATCACCCGACTTATTTGGGGACAGCTTTACGAAATCGCAATAAACTGCTCGCGCAATGCATGCAGCTCGTCACGGGTGTTAGCCGCTTCTTCAAACTCCAGATTTTGCGCGTGCGCATACATTTTGCTTTCCAGCTCTTTAATGCGCTGCTCCAGCGCTTTTGGCGTAAGCGATTTGAAGGTCTGCGCCGCTTCGGCATCGCGTTTGTCTTTGTTCTTTTTGGTCTTCGGTTGACCGAGTTGCAGGATGTCGGAGATCTTCTTATTCAGCCCCATCGGCGTGATGCCGTTTTCGAGGTTATACGCTTCCTGTTTGGCGCGACGACGTTCGGTTTCTTCAATGGCACGGGCCATCGAGTGGGTAATTTTATCACCGTAGAGAATCGCTTTACCGTTGAGGTTACGCGCTGCACGGCCGATGGTCTGGATGAGTGAACGTTCAGAACGCAGGAAGCCTTCTTTATCCGCATCCAGAATGGCCACCAGCGACACTTCCGGCATATCCAGCCCTTCGCGCAGCAAGTTGATCCCCACCAGCACGTCAAATTCCCCCAGACGCAAATCGCGGATAATTTCCACACGCTCAACGGTATCGATGTCAGAGTGCAGGTAACGCACCTTCTCGCCGTGTTCTTCCAGATACTCCGTCAAATCCTCGGCCATACGTTTGGTCAGCGTGGTGACCAGCACACGCTCGTTAATCGCGACACGTTTACGGATCTCCGATAACAGGTCATCCACCTGTGTGGTCACCGGCCGTACTTCAATGATCGGATCCAGCAGACCGGTCGGACGCACCACCTGATCGACCACATCGTCACCGGACTTCTCCAGCTCGTATTTCCCCGGCGTGGCTGAGACATAAATACTTTGGGGTGCCAGCGCTTCGAATTCCTCAAAACGCATCGGGCGGTTATCCAGCGCGGAAGGCAGACGGAAACCATATTCCACCAGCGTTTCTTTACGAGAGCGGTCGCCTTTGTACATACCGCCGATTTGCGGAATGGTGACGTGCGATTCATCGACAATCAGCAGGCCGTCAGCCGGAAGATAATCAAACAACGTCGGTGGCGGCTCGCCCGGCCCGCGGCCGGACAGATAACGTGAGTAGTTTTCAATACCGGAGCAATAACCCAACTCATTCATCATTTCGAGATCAAACTGCGTACGCTGGCTGATACGTTGCTCTTCCAGCAGTTTGTTATTGGCAAGCAGCACCTTGCGGCGATCCGCCAGTTCGACCTTGATTTCTTCCATCGCCTGTACAATACGTTCGCGCGGCGTTACGTAGTGCGTTTTAGGGTAAATGGTAAAACGCGGCACTTCATGTTGCACCTGGCCGGTCAGCGGATCAAACAGCGAAAGACGTTCAACTTCCTGATCAAACAGCTCAATGCGCAACGCCAGATCATCCGATTCAGCCGGGAACACATCAATCACTTCGCCACGCACGCGGAAAGTACTGCGCTGGAAAGCCTGATCATTGCGCGCATATTGCAGCTCTGCCAGACGACGCAGGATCGAACGCTGATCGATAATCATCCCTTTGGTCAGATGAAGCATCATTTTCAGGTACAAATCCGGATCGCCCAGACCGTATATCGCTGAAACAGAAGCCACCACAATGACATCACGTCGTTCGAGCAGAGCTTTGGTGGCAGAAAGGCGCATCTGCTCGATGTGTTCGTTCACCGAGGCGTCTTTTTCGATAAAAGTATCTGAACTTGGGACATACGCCTCTGGCTGATAATAGTCATAGTAAGAGACGAAATATTCGACGGCGTTTTCCGGGAAGAATTCTTTCATCTCACCGTATAACTGCGCGGCCAGCGTTTTGTTGGGCGCCAGTACCATCGTCGGACGGTTCAGATCCGCAATCACATTCGCCACGGTAAAGGTTTTGCCCGAACCGGTGACCCCGAGCAATGTCTGGTGCGCCAGCCCGTTCTCCAGCCCTTCTTCCAGACGGCGTATCGCCTCTGGCTGATCGCCGGACGGTTTAAATTCGGAATGCAGTTTGAACACTTTACTCATGACGGGCTACCTGACTGAAATGGGAACGCATAGGGCCGTGCGCGCTGTACGGGTGAACAGTTTGCGGAAAAATAGTATGAAAGACTTCGCGATTTTTGCCAGCCCTGATTTTACCTTCGCTATAATACTGTATATAAAACCAGCTTCCAACCGATAAAGAATGTTTGCGTTTAACCTGCTGGCGCTGCTGCACTTTTTTAGGATATGAAAGATGAGATCTCTCACCATCAGGTGACATTTTTTCCCAAAATTCTTTCCCCTTCCGCTTTCTGACCACAGGCTGACGAAGATTGACACAACTATGACGAACGAATTACGACTGTATTGCTTTTAGGTAACTCATTGATTAAAAAGATTATCACTAAAAAGCTGCGAATACGGGCAAACTGAGCGGAACCCGCATGCTGACTCGTCTGTAGCAACTTTTCTTACTCTCATGCACAAGGTTATCCACAGGAATAGTGGATAAGTCTCAGCACGCCCCGCGCTGCGGGAGTTGGTAAAAAACAGGATTTTGCCTCCTGCCGGTCTGAGAGGTCTTTTTTAGTTATTTTTTATCTTTTTTATCTCCTTATTTATGCCTATTTTGCCTAGAGAGTCAGGCTGATGTTTCTTGCAAAAACCAAAAGTGCATCCCGACAGGATTTTTTGCTCATGTTTGTCCATGAGGTTGCACCAAAAGCAGTAAGGGCAGCACTGGCAAAGTGCAGTTCCCTTGATGCCGCACCCTGCGGGGGAAAACTCAAAACCTCAGAAACGCTAATGAATAATCCTAAATTGTAAGGGGCTTGGCTGGTAACACCCATGCAACGCCCCTTTTCCCTGCCGTTTTTACAAACTTGGCCTGAGAGTTGCAACGTCTGTGCATGAAAAGGTTAAGGCAGCCAGAACTGCTTTTTTCACCCCGGCGTAAAAAATGAAGATCTCCCTGTTTTCTGGGGTACAGAATCATTTTTAACGTAGGGAAACCTCTCTTAGCCCCATTTATGACTGGTTAAGGGATATTTATCTGTCATTGATGCTGTCAGATTGTCCGTCAACAAACGGGATTAAATTCTGTCAGGGGCATCAATAGCGGAACATAAATGTCAGAAATATGACAGTGGCCGTCAAAGTGAAGTTCAGCGGAAGGCTCCGTGCGGGAGGGAGATCTGATGTTAAGTGTAAAATCAGTTAATCAGTATTATGGGCAAAAACATATTCTGTGGGATATCAATCTCGAACTGTACCGCGGTCAATGTACCTGCCTGATCGGGCGAAATGGCGTAGGAAAAACCACGCTGGTGAACTGCATCATGGGGCATCTTCCGGTGAAAAGCGGTGCAATTTCCTGGCAATCACGTGATGAAGAACCGCAAAGTCTGCTGAATTTGCCGGTCGAAAGCCGTGCGCAAATGGGTATCGGTTACGTGCCACAAGGACGGCAGATTTTCTCCCAGATGAGCGTCGATGAAAACCTGCAAATTGCTATGATGGCCAGCCGGAATAAGACCCGTCGTGTGCCGGTAGAAGTGTATGACCTTTTTCCGACACTAAAGGAAATGGGAGCGCGCAAAGCCGGTGAACTTGATGAAAGCCAGCAGCAGCAACTGGCAATCAGCCGTGCACTGGTTCAGGAGCCTGAATTACTGATTCTGGATGAACCCACCGAGCATACCAGCGCATCGATGGCGGCGAATATGGGTAATATTATTCACCGCCTGAACCGTGATCTTGGTCTGACATTGTTGCTGGTCGGCCATAAATTGCCGTTCATCCGCAGCGTCGCGGACCGTTTCTGTCTGGTCGATGACGGACGAAACATCGCGCAAGGCACGCTGGCGCAGCTTGACGATACGTTAGTCAAAAATTATCTGACCGTCTGATGTCTCAGCGGGTGAGGCGGTCCAGATCCAGATATTGGCCTAAATTCACGTCCAAACCCTGAGTCAGGTACGGGATCTCGCCCAACAGGGGCGCAGGCAGCATACGCGTGAGCGTCTCTCTGTAAGCCTGATGATGCTTCCCCGTTTCCTGAATGTCATTGGCTATCCAGCCTGCCAGAGGCAAGCCGCTTTGTACAATGGCCTGCGCCGTCAGCACGGCATGGTTAATACAACCGAGCCGCATGCCTACCACTAACACTACCGGCAATTGTTCGGCCACCGCCCAGTCGGCAAACGTGTAATCTGCCGTCAGCGGCGTGTACCAGCCGCCCGCGCCTTCCACCACCACCCAGTCCGCCAGCGGTTCGAGATGACGCAACCCGTCTGATAACACCTGTGGATCAATCGGCCGGTTTTCCAGTTCGCTGACGATATGAGGTGACGTCGGTTCGATAAACGTGCACGGGTTCACTTCGTCATAACGCAGCCCGACAGTGCTGTAAGCCTGCAAGGCCAGCGCATCACTGTTGCGAGGCCCTTCCCCGGTCATTTCACTGCCTGATGCCACCGGTTTATAACCGGCGGTTGTGTGTCCGGCGCATGCAGCAGCCTGTAAAAAAGCAGTGGTCGCCACGGTTTTACCGACTTCAGTGTCGGTGCCGGTAATAAAGTATTTTTTCATGATTTATTTTAATAAAAGTCTGGTGTTGGTTGGCTCCCTCCCCTGCGAAGGGGAGGAGTCGATCAGCGAGGGATCAGTTCTTCGACCTGCAAAATGCCGTAGACCAGCCGGTAGTTGAGCGGCAGGATGCCGTCGCGGCGGGCATAGTGTTTGTCCAGTAATTGCAGACGTTCCCTGCCACCCAGGCCGCCGAGCCGGCCGTTCTTGATGTGCGTCGCGCCGATGCCTTTCAGCGAACGAAGCAGTGACATGACATCAGGAAATCGGGCAACGTGATCGCTGAACGTCACTTCATGACGATACGGCGCACAGGCTTCAGCGATTTTGTCCGGTGTCAGGAACTGGTTCACGTGACGCCGGCCATCGACCTTCATCCACGCCGCAGCCAGTTCATTGAGCGAACCTTCTGCCAGGGTAGAAAACAGTACCAGCCCGCCGTTGCGGGTGACCCGGTGCATTTCTTCCAGCGCGCGCGGCAGTGCGTTGCACCACTGCACGGCCAGATTGCTAAAGCAGATGTCGACAGAATTGTCGGCAAACGGCAGACGTTCGATGTCCCCAGGGATATATTCATCGGCTGAATCCAGTTCACGCGCACGGTTCAGCATGCCTTCGGAGAGATCCAGCGCAATGACATTTTTGCCCTGCGCGCGCCAGTACCGGCTGAAGTGGCCGGTGCCGCAACCGGCATCGACGACAATCTTGCCGGAATCTTTCAGATACGGCGCTGCCAGCGCCAGCAATTCCTCACCCACATCACGCTGCAACTGCGCGGCGTTTTCATAGCTGATGGCGGCGCGACTGAACGCATCGGCCACCGCTTGTTTGTTCACTAATTCAGTGACTGCACCCATAAAGGGACTCCAGCAAAAAATCGATATCTTCCGGCTCATGCGCCGCCGTCAGGGTAATGCGCAGCCGCGCACTGCCCGGTGGCACCGTCGGTGGACGGATGGCACTGACCCATAAACCGCGCCCGCGAAGCGCCGAAGCCAGATCCAGCGCGGGCTGATTTTCACCCACAATCACCGGCTGGATCGCCGTTTGCGAACCGGTGAGCTGATAGGGCAAACCGGCGGCACCCGCGCGAAAACGCGCAATATTGGCCGCCAGTTTATCACGCAAGCCGTCATCCTGCCGGACTCGTGCCAGTGACGCCTGTAACGCACACACCTGCGCTGCCGGCATCGATGTGCTGTAAATCAGATGGCGGGCGAACTGCAATAAATAATCGGCAGTAGCATTATCACACAGCACCGCCGCGCCGCAGCAACCGAAAGCTTTTCCGAAGGTGACCACCAGCAGTTCCGGCCTGATGCCCTGCTGCCAGCAACTGCCCCGCCCTTGTTCACCGGTAACACCCACGCCGTGTGCGTCATCGACCATCAGCCAGCTGCCGTGTGCCTGGCATAAATGCTGCAGATCAGCCAGCGGTGCCATGTCGCCGTCCATGCTGAATACGCCTTCGGTCACCACCAGCGTTTCACCGGTTACCGGTTTTTCTAACAGGCGTTGCAGGGAATCCGGCTGATTGTGATGAAAACGGCGCAACAGCGAAGGCGCATGCGCTGCGGCTTCCAGCAAAGACGCATGGCTGAGTTTGTCAGCCAGCACGCGATCATCGCTTTGCATCAGCGCCGCGAGAACCGCCTGATTTGCCGCAAAACCGGAGATAAACAGCAACGCACGCGGATATCCCTGCCAGCCGGCCAGCTGTTGCTCAAACTCTGCATGCGCATCGCTGTAACCAGTGACGTGGCCGGAACCGCCGCTGCCGACACCATATCTCTGCGCGCCCTGCTGCCACGCGGCAATCACGTCTGCGTCCTGACTCAGACCCAGGTAATCGTTACCTGAAAAGTTCAGATAACGCCGTTCGCCCTGCGTCAGGAAGCGTGCGCTGCCGCCCAGGTTTGGCTGCCGTACGCGAAATGCCGCTGCCTGTTTACGCGCGGCTACCGCTTCGTTAATCCGCGTTTGCCAGCTCATCGGTTATACGGCGGCGTTGTAAAACTGGTCGGTATCCGCATGAACCAGCTGTTCAGCCAGCGCGGCCTGCTGCTGGTTATCGCCCATTTCTGTTTCGAATGCCTGCGGGTTAAGCCCCAGTTTGCCGAACAGAATTAAGTCTTTGTCTTCCGCCGGGTTGGGCGTGGTCAGCAGTTTACAGCCGTAGAAGATGGAGTTGGCACCGGCCATAAAGCACATTGCCTGGGTCTGCTCGCTCATCTGCTCACGACCGGCGGACAAACGCACATAAGACTGCGGCATCATGATGCGCGCCACCGCGATGGTGCGGATGAAATCAAACGGATCCACATCGTCGTTATCAGCCAGCGGCGTGCCTTTCACTTTCACCAGCATATTGATCGGCACGCTTTCCGGTGGCACCGGCAGGTTCGCCAGCTGCATCAGTAAACCGGCGCGATCTTTCACGGTTTCGCCCAAACCGACAATCCCGCCGGAGCACACTTTAATGCCCGCGCCGCGCACTTCCGCCAGTGTGTCCAGACGTTCCTGATAGCTGCGGGTGGTAATGATGCTGCCGTAAAATTCCGGCGAGGTATCAAGGTTATGGTTGTAGAAATCCAGCCCGGCGTGCGCCAGACGCTGTGCCTGCGTGGTGTTCAGCGTGCCGAGGGTCATGCAGGTTTCCATGCCCATCTCTTTCACACCCTGCACCATTTGTTCAAGGTAGGGCATGTCGCGGTCATGCGGGTTTTTCCACGCCGCGCCCATGCAGAACCGGGTCGAACCGGCGGCTTTCGCCTGACGGGCAGATTCGAGCACCTGCTCGACTTGCATCAGACGTTCAGACTCCAGCCCGGTTTTGTAACGGGAACTCTGCGGGCAATATTTACAGTCTTCCGGACAGGCACCGGTTTTGATCGACAGCAAGGTACTGACCTGAACCTGACGCGGATCGAAATGCTGACGGTGGATTTGCTGCGCCTCGAACATCAGCTCAAGGAATGGCTTATCGAACAGGGCCTGGGTTTTGTCCAGCGTCCAGTGGGTGCGGGTAGTCATTGATGACTTCTCCAAATAATAATCTGTTACCCCTTCATCCTTCAGGCTGCCTAGATGCAATCAGAATGATTTTGGGCTTGATGTTTTCATAATCCGTAAACCATTTTTAATTTGTTTTGGTTTACCGTCAACGTTAAAATTATTTTTTGGTTTACAACTTACCCCCAGCAGGACTCGTTTATGACACCCGCCGATATTGAATTCGACCAGCGCCACATCTGGCACCCGTATACGTCTATGACCAAACCGCTGCCCGCGTATCCGGTCGAATCCGCATCCGGCGTGATGTTACAACTGGCTGATGGCCGCCAGCTGGTGGACGGTATGTCGTCATGGTGGGCAGCGATCCACGGCTACAACCATCCGCAGCTCAATCAGGCGGCCATCGCACAAATCGGAAAAATGTCACATGTCATGTTTGGCGGGATGACTCACCCGCCGGCGATTGCGTTATCCCGTCGTCTGGTAGAGATGACGCCTGCGGGTCTTGAATGTGTATTTCTGGCAGATTCCGGTTCGGTGGCCGTTGAAGTGGCGCTGAAAATGGCGATGCAATACTGGCAGGCGCGCGGCGAAAAACGGCAGACCTTGCTGACCCTGCGCAATGGTTATCACGGCGACACCTTTGGCGCGATGTCGGTCTGTGATCCGCAAAATTCGATGCACAGTTTGTATCAGGGTTATCTGCCACAGCATCTTTTTGCCGATGCGCCGCAGAGCCGTTTTGACGGTGAATGGAATGAGGCGGATATCGCGCCGTTTGCCAACATGCTGGACGAGAATCACCCCAAAATTGCGGCAGTCATTTTAGAACCGGTGGTTCAGGGCGCGGGCGGAATGCGGATTTATCACCCGCTGTATCTCAAACGCGTACGTAAGTTATGCGATGAATACGGCGTGTTGCTGATTGCTGATGAAATTGCCACCGGTTTTGGCCGTACCGGCAAGCTGTTTGCCTGCGATCACGCCGGGATTTCACCGGATATTCTCTGCCTCGGTAAAGCGCTGACCGGCGGCTATATGACACTCTCCGCCACGCTTACCACCCGCCATGTGGCGCAGGTGATCAGCGACGGCGAGGCCGGATGTTTCATGCATGGCCCGACCTTTATGGGCAATCCGCTGGCCTGCGCGGTCGCCAACGCCAGTCTGCATTTACTGGCGGAAAACCGCTGGCAGGCACAGGTACTGAACATTGAAAAGCAGCTGAATGCCGGGTTGCGGCCACTGGCAGAGCATCCGGCCGTTGCTGACGTACGGGTGCTCGGAGCAATAGGTGTGGTGGAAATGCGCCAGCCGGTAGACATGGCGCGGTTGCAGAAGCATTTCGTCGGGCAGGGAGTGTGGATACGTCCGTTCGGTAAACTGATTTATCTGATGCCACCGTACATCATTTCACCTGAAGAACTGAGCAAACTGACCGGTGCCATCGCCAGCGCCCTGACCACACTGTACTGATTAACCTGTACTGACTAACCGGTGCGAGGTGGACAACAGCGCGCTCAGTTTTTCCCGGCTGAGCCGCGCTTCTTCATTAAGAAAATCAATGGCAACTTTCAGCGCGGGTGTCGGGTTTTCCGGATACAACAGCGTATACGATGCCCCGCTTGCCACACACAGCGGGAACGGCGCGATCACCCTTCCCGCCTGCAAATCATCTTCAATTAATGTCAGATCACCTATCGCAACACCATAGCCCTGTAATGCCGAGTTGATCGCCAGATCCAGCGTATCAAAATGCTGCGATTTCGCCGAAGGCAGCCCCTGCACGCCTTCCTCACGCAGCCACAACAACCAGTCGCGACGATCCCGCGTCGGGTGAAGCAACGTTTTATCGGCCAGATCCGCCACTTCCGTTTTCCCTTCATGACGCGGCAGGAAATCCGGGGTACACACCGGCGTCAGCACTTCGTCAAACAGATGATGCGCGCGGCGCTGTGATTCCGGCTGACGCCCGAACACCACGGCGGCATCAAAATGCTCGTTGCTGAAATCCACGCCGTGGGCAATGGAAGCCGTCAGCTCGATCTGCATATCGGGCCTGTCGTTTTGCAACTGAATCACCCGCGGCAGCAACCAGCGCATGGAACAGGTCGGGCATTTAATGCGTAACGTATCCGGGTGCGAACCGACACGTTTCAGGGCTTCGCCCATCAGCGCCAGCGCCTGTTGTACCGGCGGCAACAGCTGTGCCCCGCGCGGAGTCAGCGTCAGCCCGCGGGCCTGACGTAAAAACAACGGATAACCCAGCGTGGCCTCAAGCCCGGTAATCTGGCGGCTGACCGCGCCTTGTGTAATATGCAACAACGACGCCGCATGCGTCAGATTGAGCGTCTGCGCCACCACAGCAAAGGTTTTCAACACGTTGAGCGAAGGTAAATTCAGATACGGCAATTCAGGAGAAAAACTCACAGTTACCCCGTTAGGCACATCGCATAGCCATGACTTCAGATCATGACGAGTATGACAAACTTTCCATTGTCGGCACAGGGGAACTGTTGCTTAATCATTCAACACCTTTTTTTACCTTGTCATGGCCACACGGCCTGTTTTTTGGGGAAATGCTATGAAAAGCGCCATGTCGCCCCGGTCAAAATTACCTGACGTCGGCACCACTATTTTTACCGTTATCGGCCAGCTCAGCGCCGAACATAACGCACTGAACCTGTCGCAGGGTGCACCGAATTTCTCATGCCAGCCCGCATTAATCGACAGCGTCGCTAAAGCCATGCGCGAAGGTCATAACCAGTACGCGCCTATGAGCGGCGTGGCGGCATTACGCCATGCGCTGTCCGCCAAAGCCGAAGCGCTTTACGGCTGCAAATATGACGCCGACAGCGAAGTGACGGTCATTGCCAGCGCCAGCGAAGGACTGTATTCAGCCATCAGCGCTCTGGTACATCCGGGCGATGAAGTGATTTATTTCGAACCGTCGTTTGACAGCTACGCACCAATCGTCCGTTTACAGGGGGCGAAGCCGGTGGCTATCGGCCTGTCGATGGACGATTTCAGCATCGACTGGGATCAGGTCGCAAACGCGATCAACAGCCGCACCCGGATGATCATCATTAACAGCCCGCACAACCCGACCGGTGCTATTTTTACGGATGTCGATATCGAACGCCTGACAGCGCTGACTAAAAATACCGATATCGTGATTTTGTCCGATGAAGTGTATGAGCATGTGGTGTTTGACGGCGAGCGCCACGAAAGCATGGCCTGTCATCCGCAACTGGCTGAACGCAGCGTGATTGTGTCGTCTTTTGGCAAAACCTATCACGTCACGGGCTGGCGGGTGGGGTATTGTCTGGCACCGGCAGAGCTGATGGATGAAATCCGTAAAGTCCATCAGTTTATGGTGTTCTCCGCCGACACACCGATGCAGGTGGCCTTTGCCGACGCGCTGGCTGACCCGCAAAGTTATCTGGAACTGGCCGGTTTTTATCAGCAAAAGCGCGACCTGCTGGCCGAAGCCCTCAGCGAATCCCGCTTTGAATTACTGCCAAGCCGTGGCAGTTTCTTTATGCTGGCGCGCTTTAGTCATTTCAGTCCGCTGACGGACGACGAATTTGTGCTGAGCCTGATACGTGATCATCAGATTGCGACCATTCCGCTGTCAGCGTTTTACAGCAATAACAAACCTACCGGGCTTATCCGCCTGAGTTTCGCCAAAGATAACGACACGTTGTACGAAGGCGCACGCCGCCTGTGTCGCGTCTGAGACCGGGTATTTATCTGAATAACGCAGGGGAATTGTGAATAATGAAAAAATTGAAAATCGCATTGCTGTTAGGTTGCGCCGTGGCGTCTTTCTCCGCACTGGCTGACGGTTCCACACTGAAGTTCGGCCTGGAAGCACAATATCCACCGTTTGAATCGAAAAGCGCAACCGGTGAATTACAGGGTTTTGATATTGATCTGGGCAACGCCGTTTGCGCAGCGGCCCGCGTAAAGTGCGACTGGTACGACACCTCGTTCGACGGCCTGATTGCAGCATTGCAGGCCCGTAAATTTGATGCGATTAACTCGGCGATGAACGTCACGGAAAAACGTCGTCAGGCGATTGATTTCACACAAGTCATTTACCGCGTACCGACAAAACTGATCGCCAAAAAAGATTCCGGCCTGCTGCCGACAACTGAGTCACTGAAAGGCAAGCATATCGGCGTATTGCAGGGTTCGATTCAGGAAAGTTATGCGCAGGCGCACTGGGCACCGAAAGGCGTGGATATCGTTTCTTATCAGGATCAGAACCAGGTGTATCTGGATCTGTCATCCGGCCGCCTTGATGGCACGTTAGTACTGGCGCCGGCCGGTCAGAGCGGTTTCCTGTCGCGTCCGGACGGTAAAGATTATGGCTTTGTCGGCGACACCGTACGTGATGACAAGATCCTCGGCAGCGGCATCGCGTTCGGCCTGCGTAAAGGCGATACCGCGCTGAAAGATAAACTTGATGCAGCCATCGCTAAGGTGCAGGCAGACGGCGTGGTTAAAGCGCTTTCGAAGAAATACTTTGGTGATATTGATGTGAGCGTAAAATAAAGAAGCTTGTGCTAATGAGCTTTGCTCCTCCCCCTGCGAAAGGGGAAATCGGGTGGAGGTTTTAAGGGCTGACACCCGGCCAAAGCATACTTCAACATTTTGATTTTGATAGTAATACCCCACCCCAACCC
>NZ_JAFMOT010000157.1:0-67587 GCF_019049695.1 Rahnella perminowiae | reverse complement strand
CAAACTCTTCAATTAAAAGTTCGATTTGCTTAAACATGTTAAGCGGTGCTCAGAGATTACTTCGTAATAATTCAACTAAATGAATTACTGCTTGGTCACTCTAAGACTTGATATTTTTTGCCACCGAGGTGGCTGATATCGTCTTGTGAGTGCCCACACAGATTGTCTGATAAATTGTTAAAGAGCGTTCGTTGTGAGACTTAACTCAGCAACGTGGGAGGCAGATAATACTCCTTCCCACTGAAGAGTCAACCATTTTCTTTTACAAGATTCGGTGTTTTCACCGGGTTGATTCTTCCTGGCTGGGCGACTTGGTTCTCGTTAGAGGAGTCGTTGTTCCCGGTCAGTGGAGGCGCATTATAGGGAGTTCTCAGAAGGCCGCAACCCCTAATTTCAAAAAACTTTCCGACTGCTTTCTTTTTGGCCTGAACGTCTATTAAGACCGCATTAGTGTGATTTTTTATACGATATTTGTCCAAAATCTTCAGCGAATTTGGCTACCTGTTGCCAGTCGGTGTATTCCACTTCTTTACGGGTATCTGTTTCCCCGCCTGTCATCCGCATAATAAGTTGGATCATGACCTTATCGAACCAGCGATATCGCGGATAACGTAATGCGCCAGCAAAGACACCACACATTGCAGGTTCCCAAGGCGATGCCAGCAGGAATTTACGCACGTAGGCATTAGTCTGTGGCGTACGCTTTTCAGGTTTGCGTGCAGTCAGATTGACGCCGAAAAAAGCTGACGGCATGCGGTTCAATGTTTCGGCGTGTTTTTTAACGAACTTATCCAGCACCGGGTTGAAGTGGCCGTAACGTATCGAAGCGCCGATCATGATCTGGTCATAGCTTTTCAAATCGACGTGTGCCGCATGGCCGAGATCAATAACATCGCAGTAGCACTTCTCTTTCAACTCACTGGCTATATAAGAAGCGATAGCATGTGTCTGCCCGTCACGACTTGAATAGAGTATCAACGCTTTCATACTTGTTTCCCTTTCTTAAAACTCATTCCCGCCAGAACGTCGGCGTGAACAGCACTAATAATGTGAAGACTTCGAGACGACCAAACAACATGGTGACGATCAGGATCCATTTCGCCACTGAATTCATCGAGGCAAAGTTATCCGCCACAACCCCTAAACCAGGCCCAAGGTTATTGAGCGTCGCGGTGACCGCAGCGAAGGCGGAGAAGTTATCTACACCGGTGGCCACAATCGCCAGCATGCTGACAATAAACACCAGCGCATAAGCGGAGAAGAAACCCCATACCGCTTCAATGATACGTTCAGGCAAAGCGCGGCTACCCAATTTAATCGTGTAAACCGCATTGGGGTGAACCAGCCTTTTCAGCTCGCGGGAACCCTGTAAATAAAGCAGAAGGATACGGATCACCTTTAGGCCACCGCCGGTTGAACCCGCACATCCCCCGATAAAGGCAGAACAGAGCAACAGAAGCGGCAAAAACAGCGGCCATTTAGAAATACTGTCCGTGGTATATCCTGCGGTAGTAGCCATTGACACCACCTGGAAAAATGCCTGATTCAGCGTCTCCAGACCGGAACCGTAGGTATTGTGGATCCACAAAATCACCGTACAGATGATCACCAGCGTGAACTGCACACCAATGAACATACGAAATTCCGGATCTCGCCAGTACACTTTCAGGTTTCGCCCGCTCAGTACCGCAAAGTGCAGGCCATAGTTACAGCCGGAAATCAGCAGGAATATCGCGACGATAGTATTGATCGTTCCGCTATGAAAATATCCGATACTGGCGTCGTGCGTTGAGAAGCCGCCGATGGCGATAGTCGAAAAACTGTGGCTGATCGCATCAAAGACCGGCATACCCGCGCCCCATAACGACAGCGCACAAGCGATGGTCAGCAGTACATAGATGAGCCAAAGCGTTTTTGCTGTTTCGGCGATACGCGGACGCATCTTGTTATCTTTAAGCGGGCCCGGCATTTCTGCACGGTACAACTGCATCCCGCCGACACCCAATATCGGCAGAATGGCCACAGCGAGCACAATGATCCCCATACCGCCAAACCATTGCAGCATCTGCCGGTAGAAAAGAATCGCTTTGGGCAATGAATCCAACCCGACCAGAGTGGTCGCGCCCGTCGTCGTCAGGCCGGAAAAGGATTCAAAGAAAGCATCGGTAAGGGAGAGATTCGGCCGCTCGGAGAACAGAAAAGGCAATGCCCCGACGCTGCCCAGTACCGTCCAGAACAGCACAACAATCAGGAAACCTTCCCGTGGTTTAAGCTCACTTTTCTGCTTTCGGTTGGGCAACCACAGGAATAATCCAATCGCCAGGGCGACAAAGAAAGTCTGACTGAACGCACGCCCCGCGCCATCGCGGTAGATTAAAGCGACCAGACCGGGAATAATCATCGTTCCCGAGAAAAGGATGACGAGCACCCCCACAATGCGTGTTATGGCACGAAAATGCATGCTGGTGCGTTCCTCAGCGAAGTAATCATAGAAAATTTAAGAAACCGGACGCAGGATAAGTGTGCCACGGCTGATATCGAATAAGTGGCTGACTGTTGCCGGCGCATCTGCGGCAGGCAGCGCCAGAACGAGGTCCACCGCCGCGCCGTACTCACTGCGTAAAATATGCCCACCCACATGCGAAAGCAGCATTTCAACCTGCTGTAACTGGCTGTAATCACACTGTACTGCGTACTTCACCAGCGGAACCTTTTGCTGCACGATAAGTTGTTTTAATGCCTGCTGAACACCACCGCCGTAGGCCTTCACGAGGCCGCCGGTGCCCAGCATAATGCCACCGTAATAACGCACCACGACGGCCGTGATCTCCCCAACCCCGCATCCCATCAGCTGACTTAAGATGGGTTTACCGGCTGTGCCCGCTGGTTCTCCATCATCAGAAAAGCCCAGTTGCTGAGAATCAGCAGGCGCGCCAGCCACAAACGCCCAGCAGTGATGACGCGCTGCCGGGTGCTGATGTCTGACATGCTGAATAAAGGCTTTTGCCGCTTCAATGCCTTCCGTTCTTGCCAGTAAGGTGATGAAGCGACTTTTCTTTATTTCTTCGCTGAAACTGACGGACTCAGCGGGGACGGCATAAGGCTGCATCAGGCCAGCTTCAGATCGCGTGTCATATTTTCGATACGATTGTCATGGATGACAATATTGTCTTCGATACGAATGCCGCCAAATGGCTTCATCGCGTTGATGCGATCCCAGGCAAAATGTTTGCTGAACTGCCCTTCGCGCCACGGTAACAACAACGAATCGATGAAATACAGACCCGGCTCGATAGTCAGTACCATGCCAGGCTCAATCACACGGGTGCAACGCAGATAAGGATATTGCGAAGGCGCAGCCAGATGTGTACCGGTATCGTCCTGCATAAACCCGGCAACATCATGCACCTGTAATCCCAGCGGATGTCCCAGACCGTGTGGCAGGAAAGGCCCGGTCAGGTTCTGTTCCACCATGGCGTCTTCACTGATATCGACCACCAGCTTGTGCGCTTTCAACAATTTGGCGATGCGGTGATGCATCTGAATATGATAGTCGGTATAGCGCACACCGGCCTTAATCGTATCAATTAACGCGAGTTCTTCCGTATTGAGATCTTTCACCAGTGCAGCGAAATCACTGTCCGGTTTTGCGGCATAGGTCCGCGTCAGGTCAGCGGCATAGCCATTATATTCCGCACCGGCATCAAGCAGGAAGCTGTGCATTTCGGCAGGCGGCTGGTTATCTAGCGTCGTGTAATGCAGTACGGAAGCGTGTTCATTGAGCGCAACAATGTTGTCGTAAGGCACATCGGTATCACGATGACCGGTAGCCGTGAGATACGCCAGATTGATGTCGAATTCACTCATGCCGGAAAGGAACGCCTCTTTCGCCGCACGATGGCCGCTGACCGCGACTTTCTGCGCTTCACGCATACAGGCCAGTTCATAACCCGTTTTGTAAGCGCGATGATAATGCAGGAAATCCAGCACAGCTTTCGGGTTGACGTTGGCAGCAGGAATACCCATGCCGATCGCGCGTTCCTGACTGTAACCGATGTAACCCACACGTTTGAGATCAACCGGCAACTGGCCTTTGATATCGTCGGCGTTGGCCAGCGGCGTCAGGGAAATTTCTTTCGTCCAGAAGGAGTCTGGCAGCGGTTCATGGCTGTGCCAGTAGTCCACGGGGGAATAGAACCACAATTTCGGGGCATTCACGCCATCCACCCACAACCAGCAATTCGGCACTTTGGTGACCGGCACCCAGGCCTTGAACTGCGGATTGACTTTGAAGGGATAACTGTGGTCATCAAGGAAGGGCGTCAGCAACTCACCGGAGTGAATCAGTAACGCATCAAGCTGAGAACGTTGCAGAATTTCACGGGCACGCGTCTGCAGCGTGGCAATATGTTCTTTATAAAGCGTAGTAAGCGATTCCATCCAACTCTCCTTTTTTCACCTGAAAGACGATGCAGCATCTTACCACAGCCTCACCGCGACCATAGTCCCGGAAGGTTTGTGATCTTGCCTGCAAATAAAACACATCTCATTTGCAAATTATTAACATAAAAACCACACTCCAAGTCATCTGGTCATACCAGATCATCCCAGATGATTCAGGAGAGACACATGCTCTACCAAGGCGAAACATTACACCTGCACTGGCTCGATGACGGTATCGCGGAGCTGGTGTTTGATGCCCCAGGCTCGGTCAATAAACTCGATACCCAAACGGTTGCCAGCCTGGGCGAAGCGATTGCAGTACTTGAAAAGCAGTCTGAGCTGAAAGGCTTACTGCTGAGTTCAGCCAAACCTGCATTTATTGTCGGTGCGGATATCACCGAGTTTTTGTCCCTGTTTAACGCACCTGCGGAAAAACTGCAGGAGTGGCTGAATTTCGCCAACCGCATTTTTAACCGTCTGGAAGATCTGCCGGTACCGACCCTTTCCGCTATCAGCGGTTATGCGCTGGGCGGCGGTTGCGAATGCGTACTGGCGACCGATTTTCGCATCAGTACGGCCGATGCACGTATCGGATTGCCGGAAACCAGCTTAGGTATCATGCCGGGCTTCGGCGGATCCGTGCGTCTGCCACGCCTGATTGGCACAGACAGTGCACTGGAAATTATCGCAGCCGGGAAAAACATCAGCGGGAAAGAGGCCCTGAAAGTCGGTCTGGTAGATGCCGTCGTTGAAGCAGACAAACTACGCGATGCAGGCATTACCATGCTGAAAAATGCCGCTGACGGCAAACTGGAATGGCATAACCGCCGCGCCCCGAAACGTCTGCCGCTGAAACTCAGCCAGATTGAAGCGACGATGAGTTTCAGCGTCGCCAAAAGCATGGTCATGCAAAATGCCGGCAAGCATTATCCCGCGCCTATGACCGCCGTGAAAACGATTGAAGCCGCCGCTCGCCTTGGCCGTGATGAAGCATTACAACTGGAAACCGCCAGCTTTGTACCGCTCGCACAATCTAAAGAAGCCCGCGCACTGGTCAGCATTTTCCTTAACGATCAGTTTGTAAAAGGCAAAGCAAAAAAACTGGCTCAAGGGAGTGATAAACCGACGCAAGCTGCGGTGCTGGGTGCCGGCATTATGGGCGGCGGGATAGCTTATCAGTCGGCCCTGAAAGGTGTACCGGTCGTCATGAAAGATATCAACGATCAGTCCCTGACTCTGGGCATGAACGAGGCCGCTAAGTTGCTAAACAAGCAACTGGAGCGTGGCAAACTTGACGGTCTGAAAATGGCCAAAGTCCTGTCGACCATTCATCCGACTCTCAATTACAGCGGAATCGAACATGCCACCGTCGTGGTCGAAGCCGTGGTCGAGAATCCAAAAGTAAAAGCCGCAGTGTTGGCTGAAGCTGAATCTTTACTCGGTACCGGTGCCGTTCTGGCTTCCAATACTTCGACCATTCCTATCAATCAGCTGGCATCCTCGCTGAAAAATCCGGAAAACTTCTGCGGTATGCACTTCTTCAACCCGGTTCACCGGATGCCGTTGGTGGAAATCGTGCGGGGTGAAAAAACCTCAGACACGACAATTTCACGCATTGTCTCTTACGCGCTGGCAATGGGGAAAACACCGATCGTCGTCAATGACTGCCCGGGCTTCTTCGTTAACCGCGTGTTGTTCCCGTATTTTTCCGGTTTCAGTTTGCTGTTGCGTGATGGTGCCGATTTCCGCCAGATCGACAAAGTGATGGAAAAACAGTTCGGCTGGCCAATGGGCCCGGCTTATCTGCTGGATGTGGTCGGCATCGACACTGCCCATCACGCCCAGGCAGTGATGGCCGCCGGTTTCCCGGAGCGTATGTCGCGCAATTACCGTGATGCTGTTGATGTGCTGTTTGATAACCGTCGTTTTGGTCAAAAAAACCATCTTGGCTTCTACCGTTACAGCGAAGACAGCAAGGGCAAGCCACGCAAGGAAGTCGATGAACAGGCAATCAGCCTGCTGGCCGATAATCTAAAACCGTCACATGCGGATTTCTCGCCGCAGGACATCATTGCCCGCATGATGATCCCGATGATTAACGAAGTGGTACGCTGTTTCGAAGAAGGCATCATTGCCAGCCCGGCCGAAGCCGACATGGCGCTGGTGTATGGCATCGGTTTCCCTCCGTTCCATGGGGGACCGTTCCGTTATCTGGATACCCTCGGTACCGCTGCGTATCTGAAAATGACCGAACAGTACACACACCTGGGGCCGATGTATCAGGCACCAAGCGGGTTACGCGTCAAAGCGCAAACCAATGAAAGTTACTATCCGGTTGCGGCGCCGCTGGAAAACCTCAGCACCGGTAATCAGGCATAAGGACCGAAATCATGGAAAACGTAGTCATTGTTGATGCAGTCCGCACGCCGATGGGCCGTTCTAAAGGCGGCGCATTCCGCCACGTCAGGGCTGAAGATCTCTCCGCTCATCTGATGCGCGCCGTGCTGACCCGCAACCCGGCACTCAACGCCAAAGATATTGATGATATTTACTGGGGCTGCGTCCAGCAGACGCTGGAGCAAGGCTTCAATATTGCCCGCAACGCGTCGCTGCTGGCAGAAATTCCGCACAGCGTTCCCGCAACTACGGTCAACCGTTTGTGCGGTTCTTCCATGCAGGCACTGCACGACGCAGCGCGCGCGATTATGGTTGGCGACGCACAAGTCAGCCTGATCGGTGGCGTGGAACATATGGGTCACGTACCGATGAATCACGGCGTGGATTTCCATCCAGGTCTGAGCAAGACCGTAGCGAAAGCTGCAGGCATGATGGGACTGACAGCTGAAATGCTGGCGAAAATGCACCAGATCAGCCGTGAAATGCAGGATGAATTTGCCGCACGTTCACATCAGCGCGCCCATGCAGCCACCGTTGCCGGGCATTTTGCTAACGAAATCGTGGCGACCGAAGGCCATAACGCCGACGGTGTGCTGACCCGTTATGACTTCGATGAAGTGATCCGCCCGGAAACTACTGTCGCCACGCTGGCAGCTTTACGTCCGGCGTTCGATCCGGTGAACGGTACCGTTACGGCGGGCACATCCTCGGCCCTCTCCGACGGCGCATCGGCGATGTTGCTGATGAGTGAATCTCATGCCAAATCTTTAGGTCTGAAAGCCCGCGCCCGCATCCGTGCCATGGCGGTAGTCGGCTGCGACCCGTCGATTATGGGTTACGGCCCGGTGCCGGCAACGCGTCTGGCATTGAAACGCGCCGGGCTAAACGTGCAGGACATCGGTCTGTTCGAACTGAATGAAGCTTTTGCCGCACAAGCTTTACCGTGCGTGAAAGATTTGGGACTGCTGGAAACCATGGAAGAACGCGTCAATCTGAACGGCGGCGCCATTGCGCTCGGTCATCCGCTCGGCTGTTCCGGCTCGCGTATTTCCACCACGTTGCTGAATCTGATGGAGCGCCGCGACGTACAATTTGGCGTAGCCACCATGTGTATCGGTTTGGGACAGGGCATCGCGACCGTTTTCGAACGCGTCTGATTTCCCTCTTCCTGAAAAACACAAAAGCGGGCATTAAGCCCGCTTTCATCAATCTGTCGTTACCGTTTTAGTTGCCGTTTTCCCGCCTGTCAGGGGCGGGCTTTTTCATTATTCAATCAGATGAAAGAGAAGGCATCACCAAACAGACGGTCTTCCTGTGCACCGCGTTCTGCGACAAAACGTTCACGGGCGATTTTTGCCATCTCAAAACGACCCGCGATATAAATATCGTACTCAGCCAGTGAGGAGAAATCCTGTAGCACCGCGCTCAGGACAGTACCGCTTCTGCCCTGCCATCCTTCTTCCGGCTGTTCAACCACCGGGATCACTTTCAGGTTCAGGTGATTGATGCTCAGCGCTTCCAGTTCACTGAGATCATACAGATGCTTCAGTTCACGGCCGCCCCAGTAAATAGAAATATCACGATGTGGTTGTTGTTCAAGCGCGGTGATCAAAATAGAACGCACGTAAGAAAATCCGGTTCCGCCCGCAATCAGCACCAGCGGACGTTCACCGTCTTCACGCAACCAGGCATCGCCGTGCGGAATATCCACGGTGATGGCCTGTTCTTTCAAAATGCGATCCATCACGGCCATCGCGTACAGATTCAGTTCAGACGCGCCAATGTGCAACTCAATCACATTGTGTTGGGCCGGCGTGGAAGCCAGAGAGAACGGGCGCTTGTCACGCTCATCCATTACCACCATCAGATACTGACCCGCGCGGAACGAGAAAGGCGCTTCCGGAACCAGCCGGACGCGATACACCGTATCGGTTATCGCCTCAACTGAGGTCACTTTACAGCTCAATGTTGTCATGCGGTCCCTCTGTGGGTCGTCAAAGCAAAGCGTAGGACAAAGATTCGATTATTTTTTCGTATCGTCTTTATCATTAAGAATAGCGAGTTCGTGCCAAATAGCGTCGATACGCGCGGTGACTTCCGGATCTTTCACAATCGGACGCCCCCATTCACGCTGCGTTTCGCCCGGCCATTTATTGGTAGCATCCATCCCCATTTTCGAGCCAAGGCCCGACACAGGGGAAGCAAAATCAAGATAATCAATCGGGGTATTTTCTACCAGAACCGTATCCCGCGCGGGATCCATTCGGGTCGTGATCGCCCAAATCACATCGTTCCAGTCACGGGCATTCACGTCATCGTCGCACACAATCACAAACTTGGTGTACATGAACTGTCGCAGGAAGGACCAGACCCCCATCATCACGCGTTTCGCATGACCCGCGTACTGCTTCTTCATGGTAACGACAGCCAGACGGTAGGAGCAACCCTCAGGCGGCAAATAGAAATCAACAATTTCCGGAAACTGCTTTTTCAGAATCGGCACAAACACTTCATTCAGCGCCACACCCAGTACTGCAGGTTCATCCGGCGGACGGCCAGTATAGGTCGAATGATAGATAGCATCTTTACGCTGTGTCATGTGCGTAATGGTGAACACCGGGAAGTTGTCCACTTCATTATAGTAGCCGGTGTGGTCACCATACGGGCCTTCCGGTGCCATTTCACCCGGCTCGATATACCCTTCCAGCACAATTTCGGCGCTGGCCGGCACTTCCAAATCGTTAGAAATACATTTAACCACTTCCGTTTTGTTGCCACGCAACAGCCCGGCAAAGGCATATTCAGAAAGCGTATCTGGAACCGGCGTCACAGCACCAAGAATCGTAGCCGGATCAGCCCCCAGCGCAACAGAAACCGGAAAACGCTGACCCGGATTCTGTTTGCACCATTCCTGAAAATCAAGCGCACCGCCGCGATGGGACAACCAGCGCATGATCACTTTATTTTTACCCAGCACCTGCTGACGATATATGCCCAGATTCTGACGCGGCTTGTTCGGTCCCCGGGTGACAGTCAGTCCCCAGGTGATGAGCGGCGCGGCATCTTCCGGCCAGCACTGCATCACCGGAATTTTGGTGATATCGACCGCATCACCTTCCCAAATCTGCTGCTGGCACGGGGCGGAATGCAGCATTTTGGTCGACATATTCAGCACCTGTTTAAACTTTGGCGCTTTGTCGTATAAATCACGCAAGCCCCGCGGTGGCTCAGGTTCTTTCAGAAATGCCAGTAATTCACCGACTTCCCGCAACGCACTGACATCTTCTTTGCCCATGCCCATCGCCACACGCTGAGGTGTGCCAAATAAATTGCACAGAACCGGCATGTCGTAGCCTTTGGGGTTTTCGAACAAAAGCGCGGGACCGCCTGCACGCAGGGTGCGATCGGCAATTTCGGTCATTTCCAGATAAGGGTCAACTGACTGTCTAATGCGTTTCAGTTGGCCTCTCTTTTCAAGTAACGAGAGGAAGTCACGTAAATCACGGTATTTCATGCTGATTCTGAGTCGCCGGGTTGAAGGAGAGCATTATAGAGCCTCTCCGGGGTTGTTGCTGCCTTTTTGTTATCAGCAAGTTTGTTATGAGTAAATTTCTTAACAGTAACTAAAGTCTGATAACGTAAAAACTGTATAACCGTCAGCCGGGTATTTCTGGACTGACGATGCGGAAGTAGTATCGTGACGACAATTACAGGCAGTTAAAAGGCACCAGAGACTGAATCGCCTGAGTGTCCTGATATTCCTGCGTATCCTGCCCGTGACGGAAAACTTTAAAACCCTGCTCTTTCGCACTGAAGTAGCTCAGATTGTTGCCGGACACCTGTAACAGGCTGCCTTCACGCAACGCAATTACTGATTCCGACGGATTAACCGCGCAGAATTCTGCAATGCGCTCATCACGGGTTTCACCCATATGACCGCTTAAATGGGCATCAATATAGTGCGGATTGATTTGCACCGGGAACAGGCCAAGAGAAGGCAGAACCACAGAGTTGCGAACAGGCATATCATTGGTGGTACGGATACTGGGTGTGGCGACATTGCAGCCCGCACTCCAGCCGATATAAGGTACATTGCGCTCACGCACTGCCCGCTGGATCGGCACGATCAGGCTGTGTTCATGCAACATTTGATTAAGCATCCAGGTATTCCCGCCGCTGATCAAAATACATTCCGCGCTGGCAATCGCTTCAGCCGGGTTTGCTGCATGATGAATACTGCTAACGTCAATGCCCAGCACATCAGAAAGCTCCAGGGCGCGGGCATCGTAATCGCTGCGGATCAGGGCATAAGGGATTAGGACAGCTGAGGTAATCTTGTGCGCCTCAAACATAGTCTGGATACGCGCTTTAGCGTAGCCCAGTAACTCAGATTCACCTGAAAGCTTACCGTTACTCAGTAAGAATAACTCCATGAGATTTCTCCTGATAAAATAGGACTAATAGAGGGGATAAGAATGCGCTTTTCTCCGATAATAAAAGATAACGGGCCGACAATCAGCAAACGTCTGCAGAGACTTGCACTGTCTATATCTCCTGAGCGGCTTTTGGTATGCTGCCCCGCTCGACGCTTTTATGTGGGAAACTATGGAATCCTGGTATTTACTCTATTGCAAACGTGGTCAGCTTCTTCGCGCAAAAGAACATCTTGAGCGCCAGCACGTTAACTGCCTGACGCCAATGATCACGCTTGAAAAACTGGTGCGCGGACGCCGCACTGCGGTCAGCGAGCCACTGTTTCCGAATTATATGTTCGTCGAGTTCGACCCTGAGCGGATCCATACCACGACTATCAACGCAACGCGTGGTGTCAGCCACTTCATCCGCTTTGGTGCGAAACTTGCCACCGTCCAGCCTGATGTCATTAAACAGTTGATGGAACCGCCATCAGTTGATATTCGTGATCCTGATACACCGTATGAAGGCGATCAGGTGGTGATTACCGGCGGAATTTTTGCTGGTATCGAAGCGATTTATACTGAACCGGACGGCGAAGCACGTTCACTGCTGATGCTTAATCTCATCAACCAGCCGGTTCGTCAGAGCATCGAAAATACGCACTTCCAAAAAATGTAACCGGTATTCCCGCTCTGTTGAACTGGATGGGTCGACCGTAAAAAGGCACTGCCCTGCAGTACCTTTTTACGGGGTTCAGCCGCGTGCCGGAAGGGCAAAAAGCTTACGCGCATTGTCATCCGTAACGTCCGCCAGCCATAGGGGATCCTCACCACGCCAAAGGGCCACCTGCTTCACAATATGCGGCAGGAAAGCGGGTTCATTGCGACGGTTTTTCGGTTTGTTTTCCATATCACGCGGCAGTAAATACGGTGCATCGGTTTCCAGCAATAACCTCTCCGCCGGGATCAGCGGCAGCATTTCACGCAGTTCCAGCCCGCGACGCTCATCACATACCCAACCGGTAATACCCACCGACAGTCCGAGAGATAAATACAACTCAAGCTCCTGACGGGTGCCGGTAAAACAATGAACCACACCGCCCGGCAAACCGGACAGCCAAGGTTTGAGCAACGCGGCGAAGCGCTCCCCAGCATCGCGACAATGCAGAAAGACCGGTAATTGCAGTTCTTTCGCCAGCGCCAGCTGCGCGGTAAAAGCCGCTTCCTGCCGATCTGCCGGAGAAAAGTTACGATTGAAATCCAGCCCGCACTCGCCGATCGCAACCACATTGGGTAACGCTGCGAGCTCGCGGATACCGGCTTCAACCTGCGCATTCCAGTCGCTCGCCTGATGCGGATGCACACCCGCCGTCGACCAGCAAAAATCAGGATGATCATCCGCCATTTTCTGCGCTTCGACACTTTCCTGCGCTGACGTTCCGGTGATCAACATGCCGCTCAGACCGGCGGCTCTGGCTCTTTCCACCACCTGCAGCCGGTCTTTATCAAACTGACTGCTGGTAAGATTTATACCGATTTCAAACATGGAGAGTCCTGAAAAAGAAACCGCCCAACAGGGCGGTTCTCTATAACGAAAAAAACTTTAAGCAGACTGATCCGGATCGGTCTCGTTGTCGACGTCCGACCGGCGACGGCCTCCGACATAGAAACGGGCAAAGAACACGCCAATTTCAAATAGCAGGTACATCGGAATGGCCAGCAACGTTTGCGAGAATACATCCGGCGGTGTTAACAACATCCCGACTACAAAAGCCCCGACCAGTACATAAGGACGTTTCTTTTTCAGATCTTCCGGGGTCGTTACACCACTCCAGCAAAGCAGCACAATCGCGATAGGCACTTCAAAGGAGACGCCAAACGCCATAAACAACGCCATCACGAAATCGAGGTAGTTGTTAATGTCGGTGGCTATCTGCACGCCAGCCGGTGCGGTTTTCGCAAAGAAAGCGAACGCCAGCGGGAACACGACGAAATAAGCAAACGCCACACCGAGATAGAATAACGCGGAGCTTGAGAACAGCAGCGGCATCATGAGCCGGCGTTCGTGTTTGTAAAGTGCCGGTGCTACAAATGCCCAGACCTGATACAAAATGAACGGTGCAGAGACAAACACCGAGACGATCATAGTCAGTTTGATAGGCGTAAAGAACGGCGACGCGACGTCAGTCGCAATCATGCTCGCACCCAGCGGCATTTGCTTGATCAGCGGCGATGCCACCAGTTGATAGATGTCATTTGCAAAATAAACCAGCGCTAAAAACACCACAATAATACAGATAATGGCATTCAGCAGACGTTTACGTAGCTCGATCAGATGGCTGATAAGGGGTTGTGTATCTTCAACGGCCATGTTTAACGCTCGCCTGTCGTTTGAGTTGATGAAGCCGGTTTAACCGGTGCTGTGGGTTCCTCCACAGGGGCTTCAGCCGCGGTTTTCACAACAGGTGAAACGTCAACAGAACTGTCAGCGACAGGTTCCACCGATGCCGCCACCGTTTCAGCTGCGGCATGCGCCGTTCTGTTTGATGCCAGGGCAGCATCAACAGCACTTTGCGGTGCAGCGGCTGGTGCAGAAATTACCTTGTCGGCAGCAGCAGGAGAGACACCTGCATCATGGTGCGCTTCAGCTTCATCCAGAACAGGATTGTGGATAGTGTTGCCTTCCGCTTTGGCGTCTTCGACAGCCTTCTCCGCAGGATTCAATCCTGAATTGATCGACTGCTTCATAGATTCTGCGGCCTCTTTCAACTCGTCCATAGACGCTTTGATTTCTGGCGTGAGATTCTTCAGACCGGATTCTTCCGCTTTCTTCAGGCTATCCTGCAATTCCTGGAGCTTCAGTTCCTGCGATAATTCGCTCTGAACTGAAGCAGCCATTGCACGAAGCGTACGGATCCAGCCTGCTACTGTTCTGACTGCTACAGGTAAACGCTCGGGCCCGAGGACAACCAGGCCAATCACCAATACCAGCAGCAGTTCACTAAATCCAATATCGAACACGGCTTATACCTGCTCTTTGTTTTGGCTCTTGGTGTCTTCTGCTTTCGTTTCTGGCTTGCTTTCAACAGACTTGGCTACGAAATCAGCGTCATTAGGAGGAATGTCAGCGTCTTTAGGTTTTGGCTGAGTGTCGTCATCACTCATGGCTTTTTTAAAACCTTTGATCGATGCACCCAAATCAGCGCCCAGACCACGCAGTTTCTTCGTACCGAACAGCAGTACTACAAGAACAACGAGGATTAGGATTTTTGTAATACTAATACCACCCATTATTTTCACCTCAAATAGGAAGGAACCACATTCATTGCCGTCCGCAAACGGCATTCGATTTAAAACAATTTGTTTAGCTGGCGCGTTTCCATCCGATTAACCATGAAACAACACCTGCCGCCATCAGGCAAGCGGGGTAAACCTTAACGCCGCCTAACAGTAAAAGGGTTCCGCTCAACAACAGCGTCGCACCCATTCCCAACAAATAACGAGACTGTCCCTGACGGGAACTCTGGTTATGAATCTGGGAGGAAAGTTTCTCAATGTTGTATTGCAACAGCTTGTGCTGCTGCAGGCTCTGATAAACCAAATCTGGCAGTTCAGGCATTTTCTCAATCCAGAACGGCGCACGCTCTTTCAGTGCACGGATCATCGCTGGCAGGCCAACCTGATCACGAACCCAGCTTTCGAGGAAAGGTTTCGCCGTTGTCCACAAATCCAGTTGAGGATAAAGCTGACGCCCGAGGCCTTCGACATACAACAGTGTCTTTTGCAGCAACACCAGCTGAGGCTGGACTTCCATATTAAAACGGCGAGCCGTATTAAACAGATTTAACAATACGTTACCGAAGGAAATATCCGCCAGCGGTTTCTCAAAAATCGGTTCACACACTGTCCGGATCGCAAATTCGAATTCTTCAACGTTGGTATCACGCGGGACCCAGCCGGAATCGACATGCAACTCCGCCACTTTGCGGTAATCGCGATTAAAGAACGCGATGAAATTCTCCGCCAGATAGCGTTTGTCTTCCTTGTTGAGCGAACCAACTATGCCGCAATCAATGCCTATGTAGCAAGGATCTTCCGGCGTTTCGTAGCTCACAAAAATATTGCCCGGATGCATATCGGCATGAAAGAAACTGTCGCGGAAAACCTGAGTGAAGAAGACCTGCACACCGCGCTCCGCCAGCAATTTCATATTGGTGCCCTGCTTTTTCAGCGCCTCAATATCAGAAACAGGGATCCCATAAATACGTTCCATCACCATCAGTTGTTCGCTGCAATAATCCGGATAAACTTCCGGCACATACAGCATCGGGCTCCCTTCAAAGTTACGACGAAGCTGAATGGCATTCGCAGCTTCACGTAACAGATTCAGTTCATCAAGCAGCGTTTTTTCATACTCGCGCACCACTTCACGCGGACGCAAACGGCGGCCATCTGGCAACAGAATCGGCAACCAGCCAGCAAGACGCGACATCAAACGGATGTCCGCAACAATGGTCGGTAAAATATCCGGGCGGATAACTTTGAGCACCACTGGTTTGCCGTTTTCTTTCAGGATCGCTGTATGCACCTGAGCAATCGACGCAGATGCCAGCGGTGTCTGGTCGAACTCATCAAACCAGGTTTCCAGCGGGCCACCCAGCGCAGCATTAATTTGCTGACGGGCTTTTGCGCCATCAAACGGCGGAACATGGTCCTGGAGCAAAGCCAGTTGATCGGCAATTTGCGGAGGGAAAAGATCGCGGCGTGTCGACATCATCTGACCGAACTTGATCCATACCGGTCCAAGTTGTTCCAGTGCCAGACGCATGCGCTCACCCAACGGTTTTTCTTTATGACGATGAGGTAACCAGAAAAAAAGATAACGCCCCATTCTCAGCGGTAACGTTAAGCGGATTTTAGGGATCAGTTCGTCAAGGCCGTAGATCAGAAACATGCGGATAATCAGATATAAACGTCGCATTTCCCTAGGCGTCACGGTTTATCCTCCAGTTTTTTGATTCGTTTATCCAGCGCATCCAGTTCGCCCACCAGTGCGGAAACCTCATCACTAAACCAGACAACTTCCAGCGGACCGGGTGCCATTTTCCACTCTTCCGTCAGCGTTTGCGCTACATAGCTCTGCTGATGTTTCAGCCCTTTTTGCAGAAAGCTGAAAGCCCCCTGCACAGCCTGGCTCACGCCCTGTGCCGCAATATCACCGATATAGGGAGCCAGAAACTCAGCAGGCTCAATTTCCGCCATATCCAGCAATGCAGAAAATTGCTGAACCACGGCGATATCACCATCAACCACCAGCCCGCCACTACGCATCATTGGCGACAACTGCTGGCGATCACGTAACTTATGCAGCACTGACAGTTTCGAGGTGACAGTGCAATCCGCCGCCCCATCCCATTGTCCGAGCACATCAATTTTGTGTTCACTGAATACAAACGTCAGGGGTGTACTCAGTTCCTGCAATTCGACACGCAGAACTTTGCCGGCCAGACGTGTCCGTGCCGCCTTCATGCTGCGATCTCTGAAAAGCAGGTAATTAAGCGGCGTCTCGATAGCGGCAGTCAGTAACGGCGTTAACAACATCGGCATACTCATATCAGAATTTGAAACCCCGATGTAACGCCACGATGCCGCCAGTCAGGTTGTGATAAGTCACATTTTCAAAACCTGCGTCTGCCATCATTCCTTTCAGTGTTTCCTGATCCGGATGCATACGAATTGATTCAGCCAGATAACGATAGCTTTCCGCATCATGCGCAACCAGTTCACCTATACGCGGTAAAATATGGAAGGAATAGGTGTCATAAGCTTTGCTCAGCGGTTTGAACACCGGTTTGGAGAATTCTAATACCAGCAGACGGCCGCCCGGCTTGAGGACACGGAACATGGAGCGCAGCGCCTTCTCTTTTTCAGTCACATTACGCAGACCGAAAGAGATGGTGATGCAGTCAAAATAATTGTCCGGGAACGGCAGGGCCTCGGCATTCGCCTGAACGTAACTGACGTTGCCAACGATGCCGAGATTGCGCAGCTTTTCGCGCCCCATCTTCAACATGGAATCGTTGATATCCGCCAGAACGACTTCGCCTTTCTCACCCACCAGACGGGAGAATTTTGCGGTCAGATCGCCCGTACCACCGGCCAGATCCAGCACACGTTGTCCCTGACGGACACCGCTGCAATCAATTGTGAAGCGTTTCCAGATGCGATGAATACCAAAAGACATCAGGTCATTCATCAAATCATATTTTGCCGCAACGGAATGGAAGACTTCTGCCACCATTTCCTGTTTTTCATCTTTGGCTACTGTACGAAAACCAAAATGGGTGGTTTCCGGCGTCTGCTTTTCCATTATTTATGCCTGCTTTTTCAGTCGAACTCTTGGGGAGAAGTGTATCAGAACCCGTTCGAAAGCCCCATCACCGATGGTGATTCAACATATTGCGAAGATTCACGCATTGAATCACACACGATGCGGCCCCTCTGAGAGCAATGCCTGCTCGTGAGCGGTTAACTCACCCGGGTTCAGCGTCTGTTCTTCTTCCGCATCAGAGGTATCGGGCAGAGATGCGGTGTCTTCAGGTTCGTTTTCCGCTTTCGCTATTTCAGCCAGAGAGGGACTGATAGGTCGTTTAACTTCAACACCCAGCGCGCGAAAACTTTCCACCTGCCCGATAAGATTACCACGGCCTTGCGAGAGTTTATTCATCGCGGATCGATAACTTCCCTGCGCTTTGTCGAGACTTTGTCCCATCGACTCCATGTCATCCACAAACAGTCGCAGTTTGTCGTAAAGACGGGCCGCGCGATCGGCGATACGTTTGGCGTTCTGACTCTGATGCTCATAGCGCCACAAGTTGCTGATCGTTCGTAGCGCCACCAGCAAGGTCGTCGGGCTGACCAACATAATATTGTGGCGAAGCGCTTCGCTGATCAATTCGGGCTCCCGGTCGATAGCCAACAGAAAAGCAGGCTCAACGGGGATAAACATCAGCACATAATCGAGGCTGCGCAGACCGGGAAGTTGCTGGTAATCTTTGCGCCCGAGCAGGCGGATATGTCCGCGCACTGAGGCTATATGTTCATTGAGTGCCGCTTCCCGCTCGCTGTCATCCTCACTGTTGAAATAACGCTCATACGCAACCAGCGTCATTTTGGCGTCAATCACCACGTCTTTATTCTGCGGTAACCGTACGACCACATCAGGTTGCATCCGGCTGTTGCTATCCACCTGCACGCTGACCTGCGTCTGGTATTCATGCCCTTCGCGTAAACCGGAAGCCTCGAGCACGCGACTCAGAACCACTTCACCCCAGTTGCCCTGCGTTTTATTATCACCTTTCAGAGCTTTAGTCAGGTTGACGGCTTCGCGTGCCATCTCCACATTCAGTTGCTGTAAATTGCGGATCTCATGCGCCAGCGTATGTCGCTCACGGGCTTCCTGCCCGAAGCTGTCCTGCACCTGGCGGCGGAAACCATCCAGTTGCTCACGCAACGGCAGCAGTAACTTATCGAGACTTTGCTTGTTCTGTTCATCGGCACGACGGCCATTTTGTTCGAAAATCCGGTTAGCCAGGTTTTCAAACTGGCTGCTCAGGCGCTGTTCGCTGTTAATCAGCAGACGCTGCTTTTCTTCAGCCGCCATGCGGGTTTCGTCCAGACGGGTCGAAACCTCACGCAACTCAGCTTCCTGCGCACTGTTGATTTCCCGCTGCGCACGCAGTTCCTGATTGAGTTGGTCACACTCGTTTTGCCAGTGGACAAGAAGTTGTAATTTTTCCTGGCTGGCCGCCTGCAGACTGTGCAGTTTTCGCAGCTCAAGTTCAGCTTCACGCAGTTGCTGCTGGCCTGATTGCCGCTCGATTTTGTGCGTATCATTTTCCGTTTTAAGCTGTTCCAGCGATTGTTCCAGCAAACGGCGTTGCGTTTCATACTCCGTCTGTTGTTGCTGTTGGCGCAAACTGGCAATCAGCCATCCTAAGAGTAAGCCAATTAACCCTGCCCCCAGGGCAGTCAGAATGCTGATATCCACGTGATTTCCCTCTTCAAGTCTCTTGCGGCCAAGGTAATGTCAGGCTGTATGGATGTCCAGTCTATTTTCTGTTGCATTGAACCTTTGCGAGACGTCTTCCAAAAAGGAATTTCTCTGTATTTGCCCCCTTGCGACGGGCAACGACAGAGGGCAGGATTTAAAACCAGCGGCTCAGCCACTGAATGCCAAACGCACCGGGTGCCAGAATGCCGAAAGCCCAGATAAGTGCCGAAGTCACATTCGCAATCTGGAAATACTTTTGCGGCATACCGCAGATGCCAGCAACCAGTGGCACAACGGCGCGAAGCGGGCCAAAAAAGCGGCCGATAAAGGCCCCCGGCATGCCCCATTTTTCAAAGAAAGCATGCCCCCGAACCAACATTTGCGGATGACGGGAGAAAGGCCAGAAATTGCCAACACGATCCTGATAACGGGCACCAATCCAGTAAGAAAGCCAGTCGCCCAGGAAAGCCCCCGCAGCGGCGGCTGCCCAGATGGGCCAGAACGGTATGCCGGTTTCGCCAATCAGCGCACCGAGCCCCAACAAGATAAACGTTGCCGGAAGCAGCAGGGAAAGGAATGCCAGCGATTCACCAAAGGCCAGAAAAAAAACGATCGGCGCAGCCCACACCTGATGGGCACGAATGAAGGTAGTGGTGTACTCAAGAAGGTCGTGAACAGTCAAAAATGCAGTTCCTTGTGTCAGAGATCCGGAAGGGAATACATCAATTATTCCAGATGGATTACTAACATGACCTTAACAGATCTGCTTAACAGAGCAAAAAAACGGGCCGTCAGAGGCCCGTTGATAAGATGTGGTTGTTTTAGTTTTACAGGGACTAAAGCAGTCTGCGGGCCGCTTCGACAACAATCTTCACTGCATGGCTTTCGGTCTTTTTCATGGTTTCCGCATTAGGGATTTCCTGCTGCGTGCGGTTCACGATAACACCGGCAACCATCCCGGCGCGCAGCCCCTGGCTTGCACACATGGTCAGCAGAGTCGCGGATTCCATTTCGTAGTTCATGACGCCCATTTCCTGCCATTCTTTCATCGATTCTTTGAAGCGACGGACAACACGGCCGGAGTAAGTGTCATAACGTTCCTGACCCGGATAGAACGTGTCAGAAGATGCAGTAACGCCAATGTGTGTCGCGGCTCCCACGGCTTCTGCCGCCGCAACCAGCGCGGTAGTGCAGGCAAAATCGGCTACCGCAGGGAATTCCATCGGCGCAAAGTGCAGGCTCGCGCCATCAAGACGAACGGCAGCGGTCGTGACCAGCACGTCACCGACATTGATATGTGGTTGGATCGCACCCGTTGTGCCGACACGCAGGAAAGTACGGATCCCCAGCTGTGCCAGTTCTTCCACTGCGATGGAGGTAGAAGGCCCGCCGATACCGGTTGAGCAAACAATCACAGATTTGCCATCAAGCTCAGCACGCCATGAGGTAAATTCGCGGTGGGAGGCCAGACGAACCGGGTTCTCCATCAGTTTGGCAATTTTTTCTACGCGCTCAGGATCGCCGGGAACAATCGCCAGCGACGCGCCGTTTAAATCTTTTTTGGCCAGGCCAAGATGGAAAACTTCGGGCTGAGACATAACAAACTCCTCGGTGTGTAAGGTCATTTATTGGCAGGAGGAACACCCGGCAACTGTACTCAACATTGTGGCGTTATTTCGTGACGGTCGTCACTATGATGTAACAACTTGAATTGCGCATACATTTATTTTGTGACACTCATCACAAAATAAAGGTGCATTTCACGGAAACCTGAACAGGCAATCTCCGTTACCGGAGGTTGCCTGCTTTTCAGCTACAGCAAATCAGGCAGGCACAGCCTCTGCCAACGCACTGCGTGACCAGATCCGGTGTTTGAGCATTTCTTTCAGGAACGTTTTCAGTAATGCTCCCTCCGCTTTTTCACCTTCGACAACGCCCTCTTCCGGCACGTCATCCGTCAACCCCAGCAGTGATTTGAAGCGGCGTGCATCGCCACTTAGGCCTACAACTTTCAGGTGCTTGTAGGCTTCGAGCACGTAATGCCGCGCATCGCCGTTCATGAGCAGTGCATCGATATGTCCGTGCGGAACAATCACCGCATCCACGGTGATGGAAGGCGCCCCGGCAAAGGTTGCATCAACCGGCAACGTGGAGCCATCATCGGCAGTTACATTGCCTAAATGACTGGCCAGCAGTTTAGGATGGACGCCTGCGACCTGAAGCGCCTGCAACGTTTCCAGAACATCTGCCGCTTTCACGCCCTCCCCCAATAATATTGCCACCTGACGTCCTTTGAGCGTGCCTTTACCGCTGGCATACAAACTCAGCGACGGATCATTTTTCAGGCCATTCACCGGCTTCGGCGGTTTGATATTCAGAGTATCTGCGGAAAGGGTAATACCCAGATTCTTCGCCACTTTTTGCGCCAGCGTCTGATCAACATGCGCCAACAGATCCACCACCCGCTCGCGGATATAAGGCCGCGCCACTTTCGATAATTCAAATGAGAAGGCCCCGATAATATGATCCTGCTCCGCCGCTGTCTGGCTCAGCCAGAACAGGCGCGGATGGGCATAATATTCGGCAAATGACGGGCTGCGCTGACGAATTTTTTCTGCACCAATACGCTCAGGATAACTTTCAAAGCCGCCGCCGGATGCTGCCGGAGGCGTTTCCCTTGGCCAGTTATTGTTGATGGAATTCGGCTCGTAGTTTGCCGGATTGGTATCAATATCCTGGCGGTGCATACCGTCACGCTGGAAGTTATGGAAAGGACATGTCGGCCGGTTGATCGGAATTTCATGGAAATTTGGCCCGCCAAGACGGCTGATTTGCGTATCGGTGTAAGAGAACAAACGCCCCTGTAACAACGGATCATTGGTAAAATCTATGCCCGGCACAATATGTCCGGGATGGAACGCGGCTTGCTCGGTTTCAGCAAAGAAATTATCGGGGTTACGGTTAAGCACCATTTTGCCGATCAGTTCTACGGGCACCAGTTTTTCGGGAATGAGTTTAGTCGGGTCGAGCAAGTCGAAATCAAATTTGAACTCGTCTTCTTCCGGGATCAACTGAACCCCCAGTTCGTATTCCGGATAATCTCCGGCTTCGATGGCTTCCCACAAATCACGGCGGTGAAAATCCGCGTCTTTCCCCGCCAGTTTCTGTGCTTCATCCCATAACAGAGACGCTTTTCCGGCCACCGGTTTCCAGTGGAAACGGACAAAAGTGGCTTTCCCTTCGGCATTCACAAAGCGGAACGTATGAATGCCGAAACCTTCCATCGTGCGGTAACTGCGCGGAATGCCGCGGTCAGACATCGCCCAGAAAACGTTATGCAGCGTTTCCGGTTGCAGAGAAACGTAATCCCAGAAGGAATCATGCGCACTCGCGCCTTGCGGGATTTCATTATGCGGTTCAGGTTTGACCGCGTGGACAAAGTCAGGGAATTTATGTGCATCCTGAATAAAGAACACCGGCGTATTGTTACCCACCAGATCGTAAATCCCTTCATCCGTATAAAATTTGGTCGCCCAGCCGCGGATATCACGTACGGTATCTGCCGAGCCGCGGGACCCCTGAACAGTAGAAAATCGTACAAAAACCGGGGTTTTCTTTTCGGGGTCTGAAAGGAAACTGGCTTTGGTGACATCTTTCATATTGCGGTATGGCTGAAAATAACCGTGCGCTGCCGCACCGCGCGCATGAACAATACGTTCCGGGATGCGCTCATGGTCAAAGTGAGTGATTTTTTCGCGCAGGATGAAATCTTCAAGCAGTGTCGGACCGCGGCTTCCGGCTTTCAGCGAATTCTGGTCATCGGCAATTTTGGTGCCCTGATTGGTGGTCAGCGGCTGTTTTTCTCCATTTTTGCGGTGGTGTTCTAATGCATCAAGTTTGGTATTGCTATTTTTCGGACTCCTGGCGCTACCGGAAGCTGTCGGTTCTTTTCCTGGCGGTGTAGGTTGTGCTGAAGGCTGATAAGCACGATCCGCGGGGGCAAGATCCCCCAGGCCTGGCTGCGAAGACTCAATGCCCGTGGCGGGGGCGCGGCTTACCGGTTTTAACTCACTTTTCTTGGTGACTTTAGAGGGTGATTTGGACATTGAACATAGCTCCTCGGCAAAAGTTTCGGGTGTTCTGTGAATCTTCCGTGATGACTTTCCTGATTAACTTTTAACTATAGAACATCTCTTGCGCCTTGCTGTTCATGCTTTCCGGCTATAGTTTTAATCCATAGCCACAGATTTCCGTATGGACACTTGCCTGGAGACACCCGATGAAAAAAGAAGAATTGCTTACCCTGAAACAGGCTCCGACCAGCTTTGCTCCTGCCGTCACGCCCGTCGCCAGCACCACCATACATACCGACACCGACGGGCTGCACGCAGGCCAGACCACCATTCCCTCACAGGGCGAAGATATGCCCGCCTATCTCGCCCGTCCTGAACAGTTCACCGGTAAATTACCGATCGTGCTGGTCGTGCAGGAGATTTTTGGTGTACATGAACACATTCAGGATATCTGCCGCCGGCTGGCGAAGCAGGGGTATATGGCCATCGCGCCGGAGTTATATTTCCGTCAGGGTGACCCGCGTGATTACACCGAAATCAGTGAGCTGTTTGCCAAACTGGTCAGCAAAGTGCCGGACCAGCAAGTGCTTTCCGATCTCGATCATACTGCACACTGGGCATCACAGCATGGCGGGGATATTTCAAAATTAGGTATCACCGGTTTCTGCTGGGGCGGGCGCATCACCTGGCTGTATGCGGCGCACAATCCGCAACTGAAAGCGGGCGTAGCCTGGTACGGTAAACTGGTCGGTGATAAAACGCTAACCAGCCCGTTCCAACCGGTTGACCGCGCAGCGGCACTGGATGCACCGGTGCTGGGTTTGTATGGCGGGGAAGATTCGAGCATTCCTCTGGATACCATTGAAACCATGCGACAGGCCATTCGCGCAGCCAATGCCACAGCGGAAATCGTGGTATATCCCGAAGCGGGTCACGCGTTTAACGCCGATTATCGCCCGAGTTACCATGCTGAAGCCGCTGCCGATGGCTGGCAACGCATGCTGGCTTTCTTTGCGCAGTACGGAGTTAAGTAAAAGTAAGGCGTAAAGTAAAAGGATACTGACCAGAATGACAAAGGCCCGACAGGTTTTCCTGCCGGGCTTTTTACGCAACGTTAGCCGATTAAAGTGAAAGTTGCCCGAAAGCACCTTGCCAGTCTTGTTCAAATTTATCGACAGCCGCCTGTACGGCGGGCGCACTGATCAATTGCTCCGCGACATCGACAGGGATCGTGACCGATTGACAGCCTGCCAGCAGACAGGCCAGAACCTGGCGCGGCGTTTTAAAACTGGCGGCCAGCACTTTGGCATGCGGTACATGCAGGGTAAGCAATTGCTGCAACTCGGTCACCATCGCAATGCCATCACCCCCCTGGGCATCCAGCCGGTTAACATAAGGCGCGACATATTCGGCCCCGGCCAGTGCCGATAGTAACCCTTGCCCCGCACCATACACAGCGGTTCCCAGGGTTGGAATTTTACGAATACGCAGCGTCTTAATCGCTGCCAACCCGGCAGCGGTTACCGGCACTTTGACCACAAGCCCTGGCACGCGGGAATACAATAATTCAGCTTCTTCAACTATCTGCTCAGTTTGATTTGCCAGTACCTGCGCAAACAGTTTCCCTTCTCCTCCTAATGCATCACGAAGCGCGGGCAAAACCTCCCACAGGGAAGTTTGCGATTTAGCCACAATGCTCGGGTTCGTGGTCACGCCCTGCAACGGCAAAATCCGGGATAAACGTTTTACTGCGCTGATATCAGCAGTATCCAGATAAAGTTCCATACCCTCTCCTGTCAGAGTTCAAGCTCTTGTTTGAGCAACGTTTCAATCTGTGCTGCCGTGGCCGAATGCATCAGTGCGTCGCGGAAACTGTCATGCATAATCCGTCGCGCCAGCCTTGAGAAAATCCGCATATGCTGGTCGCCTGCGGCATGTTTATTGAGGGTCAGCATGATCACAAATTGTGCTTGTTCATCACCCCACTGCACCGGTTGCGGAAGTTTCGCGACGCTGATGGTCGATTGCTCAATGTGCTCTGATTTGGTGTGCGGTATCGCAAAACCAAACCCGAGACCGGTGGAAAATACGGCTTCCCGCGCCCAGACATCAGCGGCGAGTTTGCGCGGATAACGGCAACGCCCTGCCAGCATCAGGTTATCCACCATACCTTTAATCACTTCTTCTTTGCTGCGCCAGTCGGCATTAAGCGTCACACATTCCGTCGTAATCAGCGGAGCATCGTTAAACGTCATCCTGAACTGCGCCAGCAGGTGTTCGACTTCCAGCGACGTCCGGCACTGCATGGCGCGGTTAAGCAACAGGCGGCATTCGCGGCTGTCGAGTTTTGCCAGACGCGCTTTGGTCACCGGAACTGACGGCGCACTCATGCTAATTTCATCAAGCCCCATTCCAACCAGTAGCGGCAACACCGAGCCTTTCGCGCCCAGCTCACCGCATAAACCAATCCATTTACCGTGACGATGCACCTCGCGCACAACATGATCGAGCCCGCGCAGAAAGGCCGGATTCAGGCTGTTGTAATGGCGGGTCACTTTCGTATTATCACGATCGACCGCCAGCAGATATTGCGTCAGGTCATTGCTGCCGATGCTAAAGAAATCAATCTCTTCACAGCATTGATCGATGATGAACATCACCGACGGCACTTCCAGCATGATCCCCAACTGAATTTTTTCATCAAACGGCACTTGCTCGCTGCGCAGCGACTGTTTGGCTTCCGCCAGCTTCTCTCTCACCCATAAGATCTCCTCCATGGAAGAGATCATCGGGATCATGATTTTCAGCGACCCGTGCGCCGAGGCGCGCAGGATCGAACGCAACTGCGTATGAAATAACGGCAGAAATTCCTGATAAATACGCACGGCGCGATAACCGAGGAACGGGTTGTTTTCGGCAGGAATGTTCAGATAATGAACCGGCTTATCTCCCCCGATATCCATCGTGCGGACAATGATAGTTTTGCCCCGGGCTGCCTCCGTCGCCTGACAATAAATATTGTACAGCTCATCTTCGGAAGGGGCGCTGGCGCGGTCCATATACAACATTTCCGTACGGAACAGCCCGATCGCTTCAGCGCCATGATCAAATGCCGCGCTGGCTTCAACCGAATGAGCGATATTGGCCGCCACTTCAAGACGCACTCCGTCTGCCGTGTACCCGGGTTTATCGAGATATTCGCTTTGCTGTCCGCGCAGCGCCTGTTGCACTGCCTGTTCCTGACAATAATAACGACGTACCGGTTCGCTGAGTGCACAGGCAATCAGACCGAGATCGCCGTCGATCAGCACATCCTGCTGTAAATAAGCCAGAAGTGGTTGCGGATCCACACCGACGAGAGTGGGTATATTGAATGATCGGGCGAGGATCACGGTATGTGACGTACTGCCTCCGCTGCCGAGCAGCAGACCTTTCAGATGGGTTTTATCCAGTTCGAGAAACTGGCTCGGCGTCAGTTCATCGGCCAGACAAATACTCGCTTCGCTCAGTGCCTGTTGGGAAGGAAAGCGTTCCTCACCATAGATTTGCTGTAAAAGCCGGAAGCTGACATCACGAATATCCAGTTCGCGTTCACGCAAATAAGCACTGGACGATTGTGCGAGTTGCGAGCTGAAATATGCTGCGGTGTCCACAATACTTTGTGCACAGCTCCGGTCTTGTGCCACACGGCTCAGCAAAGCTTCGCGCAGGCTGTTATCACGCAGCAAAGAAAGGTGTGATTCCAGCACCGCAGTCATCGTCCCGCTGCCCGCCATCAATTGTAAATTGAGAGATTTTTCCAATCCAGCCAGCCCGCGGCAAAGCAGGCTTTGTTCTTTATCTTTCCCCTGAGACGCGGGTAAGTCCCTGAATGTTGCCAGGTTCACATCAGAAAGGCTGACCAGTTTTCCGGACGCGCACCCTTCACTGACTGAACGGGCGCGGAAAACCAACGGAGAAAGATGGCTCAGGGATTCAGGAAGCGGCTCAAGTTCCGCGCTTTCATCATGCTCAGGCAGGGCTTCATCACAATGAGGGAGTTGGTATTCAATGAAATGAGCCAGCGCCCTGTACGCGGCGTCTTCGTCATTCCCTTCTATGGTGACCAGGCATTCATCATTAAACAGAATATCGGCACCAATCAGTGAAAGAACACTTTTACCATCGGCAACGCGGTCAGTGCGCCCATTATGCCACTGAAACGCAGACCCGAAGCCATTGCACAACGTTTCAATATGGCTGGCTGGCCGGGCATGAACCCCATTGACTAACATGCAGGTGAAGCTCAACGTCTTACTCATTTCTGAATCCTCATCCCAAATTCCGGTGTAATGCACCGGCTCTTTGCAGAATAAGAGTCAGGCGGATCCAATAGCTACCAGACAAAAATGACAAACACTGGATAAATGTAATATCTGTCATTTTTTGCGAAGCAGCTCACACAGCAAACGAGCGCACAAACCTCGCTTTATTTCGGCTTATTTGAACCTGCTCGCATTTTTGGCAGGACATTACAAAAGTCCAGTAAAACACAAATTTGTCCACTATTAGCGTTATCAGCAGCGGCCTATTGTTGTGGTCGATAGCCTTTCTGTATCTGCGGTTTTGAAATGAAACCCTGATATTTGCGATTTTTAGCCCGGCACCGGTTTTCGTGGAGTTCATCATGAAAGACTTGATCACTATTCTAAAAAATACCCGCCAGCATCTGATGACTGGCGTGTCTCATATGATCCCATTTGTGGTCGCAGGCGGCATTTTGCTGGCGGTCTCCGTGATGTTGTATGGCAAAGGTGCCGTACCGGATGCGGCAACCGATCCGAACCTGAAAAAGCTGTTTGATATCGGTGTCGCTGGTTTAACCCTGATGGTGCCTTTTCTGGCGGCTTATATCGGCTATTCCATCTCGGATCGTTCCGCGCTGGCTCCTGCTGCCATCGGTGCCTGGGTCGGTGCGTCATTCGGTGCAGGATTTTTTGGCGCGATCATCGCTGGCCTGCTGGGTGGCATTATCGTCTTCTATCTTAAAAAGATCCGCGTACCGAAGATCCTGCGCTCGGTGATGCCGATCTTCGTGATCCCGATTATCGGCACGCTGCTGACAGCAGGGGTCATGATGTGGGGACTGGGCGAACCGGTTGGTCTGCTGACCACCTCCCTGACTCACTGGCTGCAAGGCATGCAGCAGGGCAGCATTATTGTGCTTGCCATCATTATGGGGTTGATGCTGGCCTTCGACATGGGCGGGCCGGTGAATAAAGTTGCCTACGCTTTCATGCTGATTTGCGTGGCACAGGGTGTGTATACCGTGGTGGCCATTGCCGCCGTGGCTATCGCAACACCGCCTCTGGGACTGGGTTTCGCCACGCTGATTGGCCGTAAATATTATTCCACTGAAGAGCGCGAAGCGGGCAAAGCCGCCATGCTGATGGGCTGCGTCGGCATCACCGAAGGTGCTATTCCTTTTGCCGCCTCTGACCCGCTGCGTGTCATTCCTGCCATCATGGCTGGTTCAGTGTGTGCGGCGGTGACAGCAGCTCTGGTTGGCGCTCAATGCTATGCCGGCTGGGGCGGACTGATTGTGTTGCCGGTTGTACAGGGAAAACTGGGGTATATCGGTGCATTGCTGGTCGGCATGGTTGTCACGGCACTGTGCGTCAACACGCTGAAATATCTGGCCGCCAAAAAGCAGTCGGCAAAAACGCGTCAGGAATCAGAACTTGATCTGGACTTCGAAATTAACTGAACCCAAAGGAAAACATCATGACTCACATTATTGCTGTAACCGCGTGCCCGTCCGGTGTTGCTCATACCTATATGGCGGCTGAAGCGATTGAACGCGCGGCAAAAGCTAAAGGCTGGGAATGCAAAGTTGAAACGCAGGGTTCAATCGGCCTGGAAAACGAACTGACGCCGGAAGATGTGGCGGCGGCAGACATCGTGATCCTGACGAAAGACATTGGCATCAAACAGGAAGAGCGCTTCAGAGGTAAAGTCACGGTGCGTGTGGCCATCAGTGATGCCGTAAAACGGGCAGATGCCATCATGGAAAAAATCGCAGCACATCTCGCCAACGCTGCCATCACGGATTGACGCCAGGGAGAATGAGATGACTTCCCGCACAGAACGTCTTAAAGCCGCACTTTTCGCCAGCCCGCGTGAAATTTCGCTGGAACGTGCCCTGCTGTATACCGAAAGTCACCGCAGCACAGAAGGCGAACCTACGCTTCTGCGCCGCGCAAAGGCCACGGCACATATTCTGGATAACGTTGAGATTGCCCTGCGTGAAGGCGAGTTGATTGCCGGTAACCGTACGGTCAAACCGCGTGCGGGGATCATCTCTCCTGAAATGGACCCCTACTGGTTGCTGGAAGAACTGGATGGGTTTTCAGCCCGTCCACAGGACCGCTTTAACATTTCGGAGCAGGATAAACAGATTTACCGCACACAGCTTTTCCCTTACTGGGAATCGCGTTCGATGAAAGATTTCATCAACAGTCAGATGCCGGAAGATGTCACCGCTGCCACCAAAATGCAGATATTCAGTATCAACCAGACAGACAAAGGCCAGGGGCATATCATTATTGATTATCCCCGGTTACTGAATTCTGGCCTGGATAACGTCGTTTCAGAACTTCAGCAGCGCGTCGCCGGCGCGCCGGATAATACCTTTTATCAGGCAGCGCTGATTACGCTACAGGCAGCACAGCGGCATATTTTGCGCTACGCCGCGCTGGCAGAAGGGTTAGCAGAAGCCTGTCAGGATGCCTCGCGAAAACAGGAGCTGATGCGTATTGCCCGCATTTCGCGTCATATTTCAGTCAATAAACCGCAGGATTTCTATCAGGCCTGCCAGCTGTTCTGGTACATGAATATCATTTTACAAATCGAATCCAATGCCAGCTCGTTATCGCTCGGGCGCTTCGATCTGTACATGTTGCCGTTCTATCAGTATTCCCTTTCGCACGGTGAATCACCGGCGTTCCTTAAAGAGTTGCTGGAAAGCCTGTGGATAAAGTGCAATGACATCGTGCTGCTGCGTTCGATGTCCAGCGCTCGTTACTTCGCCGGCTTCCCGACGGGTTATACCATTTTGCTCGGCGGCCTGACCGACGCCGGACGTAGTGCCATCAATGTGCTGTCGTTTCTGTGTCTGGACGCGTATCAGAGCATTTGCCTGCCACAGCCTAACCTTGGCGTACGGGTCAATGAACTGATCGACCGTCAGTTTCTGCTGAAAACCGCTGAAACGATCCGTCTCGGTACCGGTATTCCGCAAATATTCAATGATGAAGTGGTGGTTCCGGCGTTTCTTAACCGTGGCGTACGCCTCGAAGATGCGCGGGATTATGCTGTCGTGGGCTGCGTCGAACTGTCGATCCCCGGAAAAACCTACGGCCTGCACGATATCGCCATGTTTAACCTGTTAAAGGTCATGGAACTGGCGCTGTATGAGAACGAGGGCAACCCGGCGATCACTTATCCAGAACTGGTGGAACAGATCCGCCGGAAAATCAGCCATTACGTCAGACTGATGGCGCAAGGCAGCAACATCTGTGATATCGGCCACCGCGACTGGGCACCGGTTCCGCTGCTGTCTTCGTTTATTGAAGGTTGTCTGGACAGCGGTAAAGACATTACCGCTGGCGGCGCACGTTACAACTTTTCCGGTGTTCAGGGCATCGGTATCGCTAACCTCAGTGATTCCCTGCATGCGCTGAAAGGCATGGTATTTGATCAGCAACGTCTGACCTTTGATGAATTACTGGCTTCTCTGAAAGGGAATTTTGCCGGCGAAGAAGGGCTCGCCATTCGTGCCCGTCTGATCAACCGCTTTGAGAAGTACGGTAATGACATTGATGAGGTCGATCTGATCAGTGCCGATTTGCTGCGTTTCTACTGCAAACAAGTCGAGCAGTTTCGCAATCCACGTGGCGGTCAGTTTACGCCAGGCTCGTATACGGTTTCCGCGCATGTACCGCTGGGCGCAGTGGTCGGCGCAACGCCAGATGGTCGTTTTGCCGGTGAACAACTGGCAGATGGCGGCCTTTCACCGATGAGGGGACAGGACCATCAGGGACCGACAGCGGTACTGAAATCCGTCAGTAAACTCGACAACACACTGCTCTCCAATGGCACACTGCTGAATGTGAAATTCACGCCATCAACGCTTGAAGGCAGGCAGGGGCTGAATAAACTGGCCGATTTCCTCTGCGCGTTCACCCGCCTGAAGTTGCAGCATGTACAGTTCAACGTGGTGAATGCTGAGCAGCTTCGCGAAGCGCAAAAACGCCCGCAGGATTTCGCAGGGCTGGTCGTCAGGGTAGCGGGATACAGCGCGTTTTTTGTTGAGCTGTCAAAGGAGATCCAGGATGACATTATCGGCCGCACCGCACATCAGCTCTGACGGGCAGATCCCCGTCAGGGAGGCCGCGGAAAGACACGCGCGTATCTTCAATATTCAGCGTTTTTCACTCAATGATGGTCAGGGTATTCGTACCCTGGTTTTCTTCAAAGGCTGTCCGCATCGCTGCCCGTGGTGCGCCAACCCTGAATCGATGTCGCCGCGCATTCAGATCATCAAACGTCAGGCAAAATGCCTGAACTGCCGCACCTGCCTGCAGGATCCGAACGAATGCCCGAGCGGTGCAATGGAATATGTCGGTGAAGACATCACGCTGCCGGAGTTAATGACGCGCCTGCTCAAAGATGAGGTATTTTTCCGCTCATCAGGCGGTGGTATCACGCTTTCCGGCGGCGAAGTACTGATGCAGCACGAGTTTGCCGGTGAGTTGCTCAGGCAGCTACAGGCATTAGGTATAACGACGGCGATCGAAACGGCGGGCGATGCGCCGCTGGATCACCTGCTGTCGCTCACCGATCACTGCGATCAGGTGTTGTATGACTTCAAGATAATGGATCCTACTCATGCAAGATCGGTTCTGAATATGAACCAGTCGAGAGTACGGCAAAATTTTACGGCGCTGGCGCGGCGCGGCGTTAAGTTGATCCCCCGCGTACCGCTGATCCCCGGCTTCACGTTAACGATTGAAAATATGCAACAAATTCTGGATTTTCTGCGACCCTTCAACTTAACTGAAATCCATCTGCTGCCTTTCCATAAATACGGCGAAGCAAAATATCCGTTACTGGATAAACCGTATTCAATGCATAAGATAAAGGTGCCGGATGACGCCACTGTTGCGCCGTTTTATACGATGGCCGAAAAATACGGTTATAACGTGACGCTCGGTGGATAAACTTTTTAAACAGGGGAAATATTATGTCGCTCAAACTGGTCGCCGTAACCGCCTGTATCAGTGGCGTGGCGCATACTTATATGGCGGCAGAAAAGCTGGAAAAACTGTGCCTGCAGGAAAAATGGCCGGTGAAAGTCGAAACGCAAGGTGCACTGGGCATCGAAAATGCCCTGTCACAAACCGACATTGCTCAGGCCGATGTTGTCCTGTTAATCACTGAAATTCAGCTGGAAAACAGCGACCGGTTTGCACATAACCGATGCGTCCAGACCGGAATTCACACCTTTTTACGTACGCCGGAGAAAGTGATGGCAGCGGTAAAGAAACTCGCCTCCTCGCCTCAGGGAACGAAAATTATTCTACCCTGATGGTGACGATGCCCTGTTTTCCAACTGACTACGGTATTGCCGCCGGTATGCCGACGCAGAGCGCCCGGTATTTTTCCTGAACCGGGGCATGGCTCAGCAACCCTTTTACCCCTGCGTGACTCAGCTAACAGGCCAAAGAAGACCCCCATAAAAAAGAGGCACCGGAGTGCCCCAAACGTTTCAGCAACACCACAACGTAAATCTAGTCAGCGTTCACTCAGATTTTCTCAGCACGCAGACGCTTGGCCGCTTTCACCATGTTTTCCAGCGACTCACGGGTTTCCGGCCAGCCACGGGTTTTCAGGCCGCAGTCCGGATTGACCCACAGGCGTTCGGCCGGAATACGGTCTGCGGCTTTACGCAGCAGATCTTCAATCCATTCAACGCTTGGTACGTTTGGCGAATGAATGTCGTAAACACCCGGACCGATTTCATTCGGGTATTCGAAATCTTTAAACGACTCCAGTAAATCCATATCGGAGCGTGAGGTTTCGATTGTGATCACATCGGCATCCAGCGCGGCAATGGAATCCATGATGTCGTTGAACTCGCAATAACACATGTGGGTGTGGATCTGCGTGTCATCTCTGGCAATCGCGGCATTCAGTTTGAACGCATCCACCGCCCAGCGCAGGTAGGCATTCCATTCAGACTGGCGCAATGGCAGGCCTTCACGCAGTGCCGGTTCGTCAATCTGGATGATGCCGATACCGGCCTTTTCCAGATCTTCCACTTCGTCGCGCAATGCCAGCGCGATTTGTTTGGCGATAGTTTCGCGGCTGACATCTTCACGCGGGAATGACCAGCAGAGAATGGTAATCGGGCCGGTCAGCATGCCTTTCACCGGTTTTTCGGTCAGAGACTGTGCGTACTTCGCCCACTCAACGGTGATCGCTTCCGGACGGCTGACGTCGCCGATAATGACCGGTGGTTTCACACAACGTGAGCCGTAGCTCTGTACCCAGCCGTTTTGCGTGAACACAAAACCATCCAGGTGTTCGCCGAAGTATTCCACCATGTCATTACGTTCCGCTTCGCCGTGAACCAGTACGTCGATATCCAGACGCTCCTGTTCTTTGATGGCTTGCCGGATGTGCTCACTGATACCGGTACGATATTTGCTCTTATCAAGACGACCTTGTTTAAAGTCCAGGCGCAGACCACGGATTTCAGTGGTTTGCGGGAATGAACCGATGGTCGTCGTCGGCCATGCCGGCAGGTTGAAACGGGCACGCTGTGCTTTGGCACGTTCGGTATAAACGTGCTGACGTTCAATATCCGTAGCCGTGATTGCAGCCACACGTCTCCCCACAGCAGCGTTATTTACGCGGGCTGATTCGCGACGGGCACGGATTGGCGCACTGTATTCAGCCAGTTTCTGTTGTGCCTGCGCGGTGGGATTGTTCAGGGCAGATGTCAGCAATGCCAGTTCGGCACATTTTTGCAGGGCGAAGGCGAACCAGCTTTTCACTTCATCATCCAGACGGCTTTCAACGTTTAAGTCGATCGGGCTGTGCAGCAATGAACAGGAACTGCCAATCCAGACGTTACGGCCTTCAACCAGTGGCTTGAGACGTTCAAACCAGGTGCTGAGATCCGCCCGCCAGACGTTACGACCATTGATGACACCCAGAGAAATCAGCCACTCTTTTGGCAGCGCGTTGATGACGGTTTCCAGATCATCATGACCGGCAACGGCATCAATGTGCAGCCCCTGAACCGGCAGGGCCCGGAGGGTGTCGAGATTATGTCCGACGCTGTCGAAATAGGTGGTCAGCAGCAGTTTAATTTTATTCTGTTGCAGGGCGGTATAAGCCGGTTTGTAAGCATTTAGCCATTCCTGAGGCAGTTCCAGCACCAGAGCCGGTTCGTCAATCTGCACCCATTCGATGTCGCGTTTTGCCAGTTCAGCCAGCACCTGCTGATATACAGGCAGGATGTCGTTGAGCAGGGAAAGACGGTCAAACTGTTCGCCTTTCACTTTGCCGAGCCAGAGATAGGTCAGCGGGCCAAGCAGAACCGGTTTCACTTTGTGACCGAGCGCCAGCGCTTCATCCACTTCTTCCAGCAGTTGTGTCCAGGTCAGTTTGAATTTCTGACCTTTCACGAACTCCGGCACCATATAGTGGTAGTTGGTGTTAAACCATTTGGTCATTTCCGCTGCGGCAGCCGGTTTACCGGTCGGTGCACGGCCGCGGCCAAGACGGAATAAAGTGTCGAGGTCAACAGAGCCGTCGTCATTCTGGTGACGTGCAGGCACGTTACCCAGCAGCAGACTGGTGGTCAGTACGTGATCGTACCAGGCAAAATCGCCCACCGGGACCCAATCCACGCCGGCTTCAGCTTGTTGTTTCCAGTGACGGGCTCGCAATTCGCGACCGGTTGCCAGCAATTCTTCCTGCGTGGCATTACCCGCCCAGTAGCTTTCTTGTGCTTTTTTAAGTTCACGACGCAGACCAACGCGTGGAAAACCCAGAGTGTGATTCAGTATCGTCATCTTTTTAAGTCCTGTTTAGCCATCCAGATGTTTACACATCCATAATCCGCAGGTAGTGTATATTCCACAAGCGCAAATTATTCATGACAAAGTGAAGGACACTCATGATCGAACTGAAACACCTGCGAACGTTGCAAGCACTGCGCAACACCGGGTCACTGGCCGCAGCCGCCTCGCAGCTTCATCAGACCCAATCGGCCCTGTCGCACCAGTTCAGTGACCTTGAGCAACGCCTCGGTTTCAGATTGTTCGTGCGAAAAAGTCAGCCCCTGCGTTTTACCCCGCAGGGTGAAATCATGCTCAATCTGGCAGAACAGGTGCTGCCACAAATTCAGCAGGCATTGCAGGCATGCAATGAGCCACATCAGACTTCGCTGCGTATCGCGATTGAATGTCACAGCTGTATTCAGTGGTTAACGCCCGCACTGGATAATTTCCATCAGAACTGGCCACAAGTAGTAATGGATTTCAAATCCGGCGTGACATTCGACCCGCAGCCCGCACTGCAACAGGGCGAGCTGGACATCGTATTAACCTCCGACATCCTGCCGCGTAGCGGTTTGCACTATTCTCCGATGTTTGATTTTGAAGTGCGTCTGGTGCTGGCACCGGATCATCCGCTGGCAGGCAAAGCGGTCATCACGCCGGAAGATCTGAGCACTGAAACGCTGATGATTTATCCGGTGCAACGCCAGCGTCTGGATATCTGGCGACATTTCCTGCAACCGGCAGGTATCAGCCCGTCACTGAAAAGTGTCGATAACACATTGTTATTGATTCAGATGGTGTCGGCGAGGATGGGGATTGCAGCGTTACCGCACTGGGTAGTGGAGAGTTTTGAGCGCCAGGGTCTGGTTGTCACCAAAACCCTGGGCGAAGGCTTATGGAGCCGTCTGTACGCCGCCGTGCGTGACGGCGAACAGCGTCAGCCTGTGACGGAAGCGTTTATTCGTTCGGCCCGGCAGCACGCGTGCGATCATCTGCCGTTTGTTCGCGACGCGGCACGACCCAACGCCGGTGTACCCACAGTGAGGACATAATCACAGCGGCACCTGTGATAAAACTCGGCCAGTGCGGCTGCTGTTGCCAGATTGCCAGGTTAACCAGCAGCCCTGCCGGGACGTGAAAGTTGTTCATAATCCCAAGCGTTCCCGCATCAACCTGCGTTGCCCCGTAGTTCCACATAAAGTATCCCAGCCCGGAAGCCCCGATCCCCAGCCACACCAGAATCCCCCATTGCAGATGGGTGGTCGGCAGTTTTTGCGGATTCCCCCACAGGAACCACGCCACCACTGCGCAAAGCAACGCCCCCAGATAAAACCAGGAAAACGCCGTATGTTGCGGCACCGGACGGGTTTCCATCAGACGCTTGTACCCCACCTGCCCGATGGCAAAACAGATATTCGCCGCCTGCACCAGCAGCAAACCGATGATGAAATGTTCGCTGATATGGTCGTAACGGATAATCGCTGCACCGGCCACCGCCAGCAGTGCACTGAGCGCATAGCCCATGCGGATTTTCCGTCCGCTGATCAGGTCATAAATCAGCGTGACATACAGCGGCGTCATTACCGTAAACAACAGGAATTCCGGTACCGACAGATACAGGTAGGCCTCAAAACTGATGAGATACATGATACCGAGCTGCATCGCCCCCACCGCCATATACAGCAAAATGGTGGTGAGCTGATGGCCTTTCCAGCGCAGGAAAGGCAGAAAAACCAGCGCCGCCAGCCCTAAACGGACTAATACGGAAAACACGCTGTCGACCTGTCCGGCCAGATACACGCCAATCAGGCTGAAGGAAAAGGCCCACAAAATGGTGGTAATGATGAGTAAAGGCACGGCAGCTACGCCCTGTTTGTCAGAGAAAAAGTGAAAGATGCACGATTGTAACGGAATGGGGGAAACCGCGAAGTACGAAGATGGTTTACGTTTGTTTAATTATTGAGCAAACGAGAGCCGTGCCACGCTTTGAGGGAATCGTGCGCTCAAATCACACGTCTGCCGCCGGGATGGCATACACTTAACCTATGACCGGAAATGGAGGATGACCTGATGAAATGTTTGTATGGAATGCTTGCCGCGCTGCCATTGCTGTTTGCCGTTCAGACCGCCAGCGCCGCCGAAAAGGTGCCGAATCCTAACGATCCGCTGCTGACCAATCCGTCGCAACAACGCATGCAGCAGCAACAGCAAAACAATCAGCAGATGCAAAAACGCCAGCAGGAGCAGGATTTACGTAACAGCCAGCAGCAACAGCAACTCAAACTGAAGTCACAAATCCAAAGCAATCAGCAACGGTTGCAGATCCAGCAGAATAATCAGACGCTGAATCAGAAATTGAACCAGACGCCTTAACCCGCAGTTCAGGCGTGGTGAACACCACGCCTGATGCCGGATTTTAACACCAGGTTCTAGGCAAAATCGGGCCCGATCACATCAATCTTATCCGTACAGATACAGTCCACGCCCCAGCGCAGTAATTCGCGGGCGCGTTCCGGGCTATTCACCGTGTACACCAGAATACGCAACCCGGCGTCTTTAATCGCTCTGACGCGTTCTTCGTTCAGTAATTTATGGTTAAGATGCAGGGAAACGCACTCCAGTTCACCGGTCAGTGCTTTCCAGTTTTCGTACCATTCGTCGATCAGTAAGCCGCGAGGCAATTCCGGTGCGGCTTTTTTGGCAGCCACCAGCGCGTCGAATTCAAACGAGGAAAGCAGCGGCGGAACGGCCTGATCTTTCCACAATTCACGGGCAGCCAGCGCAATGTCAGTGCCGGTTTTCTCATCAGTTCCGGTGGTCGGTTTGATCTCGATATTTACCATCATGTGATGGTATGCGCAGCGTTCGGCTACCTGCGCCAGCAGCGGCAATTTCTCGCCTTTAAATGTGGCGCTGTACCAGTCACCCGCATCAAGCTGGGCCAGTTTTTCCCACGGCAAATCCCCCGCAACACCCCAGCCGTTGCTGGTACGTTGCAGCGTATCGTCATGCAGCAGGAAGATCTCTCCACCCTGCGCCAGTTTGGCGTCAAATTCGATCATGGTGTGACCGTATTTTGCGCCTGTGTCGATGGCTGCCAGCGTATTTTCCGGTGCCAGTGCGCCACCACCGCGGTGTGCCACAATACGTGGATAGGGCCAGGCTTTCATGTTCATTCCATCCGTAATCCGCTGTGAGTATCGAAAAAGTGTAACGCTTTCGCCGGGAAATCCAAGCGCAACAGCGATCCGGCTGTCGGGAACACTTCATGCGACAAACGGACAACAACGCCGCTGCCCGCCAGCTTGCCGTGCGCCAGATTATCCGCGCCCAGCAGTTCCAGCGTATTCAGCACCATCGGGATCCCCTTCTGAGTATCATCAGTCAGATGAATATGTTCAGGACGGATGCCCACCGTCAGTTCACGTCCGCCCCATTCAGGGCGCGGAACCGGCAGCGGCAATTCAAATCCGCCTTCCATTACCAGCGATAATCCATCCGTAGTCAGCTGGCCCGGTAATAAATTCATGGCTGGCGAACCGATAAAACTGGCGACAAACAGACTTGCCGGTCGGCGGTAAACTTCGGAGGGTGTACCGATTTGTTCGGCAATGCCTTTGTTCATCACGATCACACGCTCAGCCAGCGTCATGGCTTCGACCTGATCGTGCGTGACATACAAACTGGTGGTGCGCAGACGGCGGTGAAGCTGTTGCAGTTCGAGGCGCATCTGCACCCGCAGTTTGGCATCGAGGTTGGACAGCGGTTCGTCGAACAGGAATACCGCCGGTTCACGCACGATAGCGCGGCCCATCGCCACACGCTGACGCTGGCCACCGGAAAGCTCACGCGGTTTGCGTTTGAGCAGCGGGCCGAGTTCCAGGATACGCGCCGCCTCTTCGACGCGGTCGAGGATCTGCGCCTTGCCGAAGCCACGAATTTTCAGGCCATATGCCATGTTGTCGAACACGGTCATGTGCGGATACAGCGCGTAGTTCTGAAATACCATCGCGATGCCGCGGTCTTTCGGTTCCAGTTCGGTGACGCGCTGGTCGTTGATATAAATATCACCGGAGGTGGTGCGCTCCAGCCCGGCAACCATACGCAGCAGGGTGGATTTTCCGCAGCCGGAAGGACCGACCATCACGATGAATTCGCCGTCAGCGACGTCCAGGTCAATGCTCTGGATAATCTGGTTTTTGCCGTCGTAGGATTTGGTCACTGCCTGTAATTTCAAATTTGCCATTTCAGTTTACTTCTCACTGTCTACCAGGCCGCGCACAAACCAGCGCTGCATCAGGAGCACCACCGCCAGCGGTGGCAATAAGGTCAGGATCATGGCCGCCATCACCTGATTCCATTGGGTCGAGCCGTCGCCGGAAGAAATCATGCTTTTAATTCCCGCCACCGCCGTGCCCATCGAGGCATCATTGGTGATCAGGATCGGCCACAAATACTGGTTCCAGCCATAGATGAAGGTGATGACGAACAGCGCTGCAAGGTTGGTTTTTGACAGCGGCAAAACGATGTCCCAGAAGAAGCGCATCGCGCCAGCACCGTCGATACGCGCCGCTTCCAGCAGCTCATCCGGCAAGGTCATAAAGAACTGACGGAACAGGAAGGTCGCGGTCGCAGACGCCATCATCGGCAACGTCAGTCCGGTGTAGCTGTCGAGCATATGCAGATTGGCGATCACCTGCACGGTCGGGAAAATACGCACTTCCACCGGCAACATCAGCGTCATAAAAATCAGCCAGAAGAACAGATTACGCAGCGGAAAACGAAAATAGACAATCGCGTAGGCCGACAACATGGATACCGAAATCTTACCGATGGTGATCACCATCGCCATGATGAAGCTGTTGAACAGCATCCGCCCGAATGCCGGACTGCTGTTGCCCGCGCCCTGCGTCCAGATGATGCTGATGTTTTCCCATAAATGCGTGCCTGGGATCAGCGTCATCGGCACGTCAAAAATTTGTTTGTTATCCAGAGATGCCGCCACAAACGCGACATACAGCGGAAAGAGGATCACCAGCACGCCGAGCAGCAGCATGATGTGGCTGAAAATATCCAGCCCTCTGCGGTTTTCAATCATTGGTAACGCACCTTACGCTCGACAAAGCGGAACTGAATGAACGTCAGGCCGCAAACCAGCAACATCAGAATCACGGACTGCGCGGCAGAACTGGACAAGTCCAGACCGGAGAAACCTTCGCGATACACTTTGTAAATCAGGGTAGTTGTCGCCTGTACCGGGCCACCGGCCGTCGCGGCATCAATCACCGGGAAGGTATCAAAGAAGGCGTAGACCAGATTGACCACCAGCAGGAAGAAACTGACCGGCGAAATCAGCGGCAACACCAGATGGAAGAACCGGCGAACCGGACCCGCACCATCGATAGCCGCCGCCTCCACCAGAGATTTGGGGATCGACTGCAATGCCGCCAGGAAGAACAGGAAGTTGTAACTGATTTGCTTCCAGACCGATGCCAGCACCACCAGAAACATCGCCTGACCGCTGTTTTGCGCGTGGTTCCAGTTATAGCCCATCGAGCCTAAGAAATGGGTGATCAGACCGAGGCCGGGGCTGAACAGGAACATCCACAATACGGCTGCCACGGCAGGCGCAACGGCGTATGGCAGGATCATCAGCGTCTGATAAATCCGGCTGCCGCGTACAACGTGATCGACCAGCGCCGCGAAAAACAGCGAAACGGCCAGCCCGATAAACGCCACCATAAAGCTGAATTTCAACGTGGTATAAAACGAATCGAGATAGTACGGGTCCTGAAACAGCTGTATGAAGTTAGTCAGACCGGCAAACGTACTGGATAAGCCGAACGGATCCAGCGTCTGAACCGAATACCACAGCGCCTGACCTGCAGGCCACAGGAAAAATATCGCGGTGATCAGCAGCTGTGGCAATACCAGCGCGTAGGGCAGCCAGCTGCAACCAAAACCGGGACGGTGTGAACTCATGATGGTGTACTCGTTGATGCGATGGCGGGTTTAGCTCCTCCCCCTGCGAAGGGGAGGTTGGGAGGGGGTTTTGCAAACGACTGAGTTGTCTTTAATACCCCACCCCAACCCTCCCCTTCACTGGGGAGGGAGCAAAACTGGATTACTTAGTAGAAGCTTCGAAGCGACGGAGTAACAAATTCCCGCGCTGTACCGCAGTATCTAATGCTTCTTTGGCAGTTTTCTTACCACTCCATACGCTTTCCAGTTCTTCATCCACGATGGTGCGGATCTGAGGCATGTTGCCCAGACGCAGACCCTTGGTGAACGGCAATGGCGGCTTGTTCAGCATCTGGCGGGTAGCAACGTCAGAACCCGGGTTCTTGTCGTAGAAGCCCTCTTTTTTGGTCAGTTCATACGCGGCGGTGGTCACCGGCAGATAACCGGTTTTCTGATGCCATTCGGCAGCAATTTCAGGTGTGGTCAGGAATTGCAGGAATTCGGCAACGCCTTTGTAGGTATTTTTGTCTTTGCCGTTCATTACCCACAGGCTTGCACCACCGATGATGGCGTTTTGTGGGGCGCCTTTGATGTCTGCGTCGTAAGGCATCATGCCTACGCCGTAGCTGAATTTAGAATACTGACGGATGTCAGCCAGGGAACCGGAAGAGGCGGTGGTCATTGCGCAATCGCCGTTATAGAACTTGGCGGTGGATTCATCCTTACGACCAAAATAGGTGAAATCACCTTTTTTGTTCATGTCTTCCAGCATCTGAATATGTTTGATTTGCTCTGGTTTGTTGAATTCCAAAACAGCATCCGTGCCATCGAAGCCATTATTTTTGGTAGCGATCGGCAGACCATGCCAGGCGCTGAAGTTCTCGATTTGGATCCAACCCTGCCAGCCACTGGCGTAGCCACATTTCATGCCAGCTTCACGTAATTTCTCGGTGTACACCGCCATATCCTGCCAGGTTTTCGGCGGCTGATCCGGATTAAGACCGGCTTTCTTAAAAGCGTCTTTGTTGTAATACAGCACCGGCGTGGAGCTGTTGAAAGGCTGAGACAGCAGGCGGCCTTTGGAATCGGAGTAATAACCCGAAACAGTCGGCACAAACTGGGAAACGTCTTCTTTAATCCCTGCATCACTGAACACTTCGTAAACCGGTTTGATGGCTTTGCTGGCCATCATGGTCGCGGTGCCCACTTCGTAAACCTGCAGAATCGCAGGCGCATTACCGGTTCGGTACGCTGCAATCCCAGCCGCCAGGCTTTCGTCGTATTTGCCTTTATAGACAGGCACAATTTTGACATCAGGGTGCGTCTGGTTAAAACGGTCAGCCAGCGAGTTCACTTCTTTGCCTAACTCGCCATCCATAGAGTGCCAGAAAGGAATTTCTGTCACAGCAAAAGCATTGGCGCTGAAAGCCAGCGCCAGCGCGGTGCCAATGACCGTTTTTTTGAGGTTGATGAACATGCCTGTCTCCTGAATTCTGCTGGTGTAGAACAAGTGCAGAGAAATAATGGATATTAAGAAACGTTTTTATTCGGGAGCTAACATGACATGGAAAAATGACAGAAAAACATAAAATCAATGACAGTAATATGACAGCGATGTTAAATAAAGCTTTGTAGGGCATTGCTTAATTCATAATGAATTCGACTTGAACAGCCACTAAAATTATCATGCACTCAGAAAAATCTACTACCCACCTCATTTACAACCCCTTAAATAACATACAAATACTAGGTGTAATTAAGAGAAATGGAAGGTAAGAACATATGCCAGATAAAATATGGACGATAGAGGAATTTAAAAAGCAATCCAATCTGGGATTGTTTCACAGAAGGGCCAATGTTTATCTGGCTCATATTGATACGCTCTTACAACATTACAAAATCATTACGTTAGAAACGCCCGATTTAGAAGCCAATCTGCTGCTAATGATTTGTGATGCCTGTCAGAAATATTATCACCGTAAGCCTGCAAACCATCGCGCTGCGGCGGTCATGATACTTCATGATCAGGCCCTTAAACGCGCTAAGGCCCTCACTCTTCAACTCGTGACCGGCGATAGCTCAGGCCACGGACTTCGGGGTTGGGCAAAAGTCAGGGCGGCAGTAAAACCTTTTGTGGTGGGAGTAACGGGCAAAACACATCACCGTTTACATCAAGATTACTGGCAGGAAGCATTAATACCCGGCCATTTTCCTTTAGCAAGGGCCATTGCTTATAGTAAAGACCCGTTATAAATCTGGAAGACGTCCTCAAGCCCATTGAGTTTTTTGGACTGGCTGCGTGAATTTTATATTCCGGATATGTTTGATAATAAAAAGGGAGAAGAATTACTACGCAGACTGCAAATGGGCGTCACTTATTTAGACAGCGCACAGCGTGAAGATAAAAAAATTTATATCAACAATGGCATCATTTATAATTCACGCGGTGAACGGTTTCACACGGGTAATATGAGCACCAATATTGCTGGCGAGGGATGGGCCATATTTGTGATGGCGCCCAATAATAGCCTTTACGCTAACGATCATAGGGTGGATATTTTCCACCACTCGAGCTTCCTGAGCGGTGCGCCGGTACAGGCTGCCGGTGAAATAGCGGTAAATAATGGAATTTTGGTCGGGATTACGTGTAAAAGCGGCCATTACCGCCCGAATGCGGCCAGTTTTGTGCGCATTTTATTCTGGCTAAAGCAGCATGGCGCCCTGCTCCAGGGTGTTGCTGCCTGTCCGGTCATTAGCAATCATATTCAGGAATTTTTTGACGCGGAAGAAGTGCTGTTAAATGGCGGGAAAAAGGGAACGAAAAATATAAAACCGTGTAAAGTTTATCCATCCGACATGTAATGCCTGCCGGCAGGTACCGGGCACAAAAAGGTACCTGCTGACAGACAAGCGAAGGAAAATTACAATGCGCGTTTGAGGCGGGCAACCGCCTCATGCATTTGCTCTTCAGTCGCGGTAGCGAACGACAAACGGAACGTCGAGTGATCCGGGTTATCGGCATAGAAGAATTCGCCCGGTACAAATACCACACCCTGCGCCAGCGTCTTTTTCATCCAGTCAGCACAATTACGCGGTTCGCGGAAGCGTGCCCACAGGAACATGCCGCCTTTCGGATATTCAAACGTCAGCACGTCTCCCAGTTCGCGTTCCAGCAGTTCGGCCATAACCTGACATTTCTTTTTATAGGCCGTACGGATGGTTTCGATCTGCTTCGGCAGACGGCCCAGGCCGAGATAATATTCGGCAATTGTCTGCGACAGCGCGCTGGCATGCAGATCCGCCGCCTGCTTGATGATGGCAACTTTGTGCAGTAGCCAGTCGGGCATAATGACCCAGCCCAGACGCAGGCCCGGTGCCAGAATTTTAGAAAATGTCGAAGTGTAGATGATGTTATCCGCGTTACCGTACAGCGCCTTCGACAGCTCGAAAAGCGTCGGCTGGCGTTCTTCAGTGAAACGCAGTTCGCCGTAAGGGTCATCTTCCACAATCAGAAATTCGTGCTGTGCCGCCAGTTTTACCAGCTGTTCGCGACGGGCACGACTCAGGGTCACGCCGCTCGGGTTACCGAATGTCGGGACAAGATATACACCTTTGATTTTCTGCGTCTTCAGCAGTTGTGCCAGCTCATCAACAATCATGCCATCGCCGTCAGAACCGACGGATAACAGTCTGGCCTCCGCCAGTTCCAGCGTCTGTAAGGCTGCCAGATAGGTCGGGCGCTCGACCACGAAAACGTCATCCGGGTTTACCACGGCGCGCATCACCAGATCCAGCGCCTGCTGGGAGCCGGCAGTGACCACAATATCATCCGGACTGGCCACCACACCGCGTTCCTGACAAAGCTCAGCAATACGCTCACGCAGCGTATAACTGCCTTCAGTCAGCCCATACTGAAAAGCATGCTCCGGCTGTTCAGTGATGGCCAGTTGCGTCGCCTCACGCAGACCGTCGAAATCAAAAAGCGCCGAAGAAGGAATACCACCCGCCAGCGAAATAACGCCTTCCATCTTGCTGTGTTTCAGCAATTCCCGGATGGCCGAACTTTTAAGCCTGACCATACGGGCGGCGAGTAAACCTTCTGTGTTCATGACATATTCCTGATGGTATGCAAAGTTATACGAATGTAAGAGATGTTAATTTATAGACAAAATAAAAACCGCAAAGCGCTTGCCGTGCGGTTTGTCAGGTTTAACACCGTTTTTTAAAATCCGAAGCCAGTTTATGCACCGAGATAAGCCGCACGCACTGCTTCGTTCGCCAGCAATGCCGCACCGGTGTCTTCCAGCACCACATGACCGTTTTCCAGCACATAGCCGCGATCGGCCAGTTTCAGCGCCTGATTGGCGTTTTGCTCAACCAGGAAGATGGTCATGCCTTCTTCGCGCAACTGCTGGATAGTGTCGAAAATCTGCTGGATGATGATAGGTGCCAGCCCCAGCGACGGTTCATCGAGCAACAGCAAGCGTGGCTGACTCATCAGCGCACGGCCAATCGCCAGCATCTGTTGCTCACCGCCGGACATGGTGCCTGAACGCTGCACACGACGCTCTTTCAGGCGCGGGAACAACGTAAACACACGCTCCAGCCGCTCCTGATACTGATCGCGTGTGGCAAAGAAACCGCCCATCGCCAGGTTTTCTTCCACCGTCATACGGGAGAATACGCGGCGACCTTCCGGCACAATCGCGATATCGCCGCGCATGATTTTGGCGGTCTGCCACTGCGTGATGTCTTTCCCTTCGAAAATAATCGAGCCGTTCGTCGCACGCGGTTCGCCACATAAACTGCCGAGCAGCGTGGTTTTACCGGCACCGTTTGCGCCGATCAGCGTGACGATTTCCCCTTTATTAATGTTCAGGCTGACTTCATGCAGCGCCTGAATTTTGCCGTAATGGGCGGATACCTGATTAAATGACAACATCTTGTTCTGTCCCTTAGACTTCGCCCATTAACCTTCGCCTAAATAGGCGCGGATCACGTCAGGATTATTACGAATTTCAGCCGGTGTGCCTTGCGCCAGCGGCGTTCCCTGATTCACCACGTAGATGCGGTCAGAAATGCCCATGACCAGTTTCATGTCGTGCTCAATCAGCAGCACCGACACGTTGTGCTGGTTACGCAGTTCAGCAATCAGCTGGTTCAGCTCTTCAGTTTCACGCGGGTTCAGGCCGGCAGCCGGTTCGTCGAGCATCAGGATTTCCGGATGCGTTACCATGCAGCGGACAATTTCCAGCCTGCGTTGCTGGCCGTAAGCCAGATTACCCGCCTGGCGGTTTGCCAGTTCGAGCAATCCGACGCGCTCCAGCCAGTCAGCAGCACGATCCAGAGCATCGGCTTCAGCACGGCGAAAACCCGGCGTTTTGAACAGGCCAGCCAGTACACCGCTTTTCAGGTGCTGATGCTGGGCGACCAGCAGGTTTTCGATCACGGTCATTTCACGGAACAGGCGTACGTGCTGGAAAGTTCGCACCACGCCCATGCGGGCAATTTTCTGCCCCGGCAATCCTTCAAGATGTTGATCACGTAACTTAATGGTGCCGCCGCTTGGTTTATAGAAACCGGTCAGGCAGTTAAATACCGTGGTTTTACCGGCACCGTTGGGGCCGATCAGGGAAACAATTTCACCCTGATTAAGGTTCAGCGCCACGTTGTTGACCGCCAGCAGGCCGCCAAAACGCATCATCAGCCCTTCAACCGCTAACAGAGGTTGCGTACTCATGCCTTTTCCCCCTGATCCGCGATTTGTTGCTTAGACAGTTTCAGTTTCAGTTGCGGTCGCTTCATCGGCAGCAAGCCCTGCGGACGCCAGATCATCATCAGCACCATCAACGCACCGAGCAGTAACATGCTGTATTCATTGAGATCACGCATCAGCTCACGGGATACCACCAGCAGAATCGCCGCCAGGATAACCGCAAACTGCGAGCCCATCCCGCCGAGCACCACGATAGCCAGCACGAACGCAGATTCCGCAAAAGTGAAGGATTCCGGGCTGACAAAGCCCTGACGTGCCGCAAACAGCGTACCGGCAAAACCGGCAAACGCAGCGCTGATGGTGAATGCGGTCAGTTTGATGCGGGTCGGGTTCAGGCCCAGTGAGCGGCAGGCAATTTCATCTTCACGCAGTGCTTCCCATGCACGACCCAGCGGCATACGCAGCAAACGGTTGATAATGAACAAGGTTGCGATCACCAGCAGCAGCGCCACCATGTACAGGAAGATGATGCGATCACTCGGGTCATACGTGACATGAAAGAAGTTGCTGAAGGTATCCCAGCCGCCGTCGCGCGGCGTCCGGCTGAACTCCAGCCCGAACAGCGTCGGTTTCGGGATCTGGCTGATGCCGTTCGGCCCGCCGGTCAGTTCGGTATTATTGAGCAGCAGGATACGGACAATTTCGCCGAAACCCAACGTGACGATCGCCAGATAGTCACCGCGCAGCCGCAAAACCGGGAATCCGAGCAGGAAACCGAATGCCGCAGACACCAGACCGGCCAGCGGTAAGGCTTCCCAGAAACCGATGCCATAATAATGGTTGAGCAATGCGTACGTGTAAGCACCAATGGCGTAAAAGCCGCCGTAGCCCAGCACCAGCAGACCGGACAGCCCGACCACAACATTGAGACCGAGGCCCAGCATAATGTAGATCAGGGTCAGCGTGGCGATATCCACGGTGCCGCGCGAGACGATAAACGGCCAGGCGATAGCGGCGATAATCAGCACCAGCGCCAGCAGTTTTTGTTTTGGCGTTGAGCCATCAAAGCTTGGCAAAACCCAGCCAGGACCCGAGACTTTTTTCAGGCTGCTACTGACCATCGGGCGGAACAACTGGAACACGAAGACGATCACACAACCGATCGCAATCCACGTCCAGCGCACTTCACCGGCCCCGTTGACCACCAGTTTTGTGCCGTCGAGACTCAGCTGCAATCCCATAATGAACGCCGCCAGCACCAGCAGGACGAATGCCGAGACCAGCGCATTTAACAGATTCAGGCGCTTCATACTTTCTCAACCTCCGGGCGACCAAGAATACCGGTCGGCAGCACCAGCAACACCACGATCAGCAGTGCGAAGGAGACCACGTCTTTGTATTCAGTGCTCAGATACGCCGAGGTCAGCGCTTCGGCCACGCCTAAAATCAGGCCGCCGATCATCGCGCCCGGAATACTGCCGATCCCTCCCAGCACCGCTGCGGTGAAGGCTTTCATCCCGGCCATAAAGCCAATATACGGATTAATGACACCGTAAAACTGACCGAGCAGAACGCCCGCCACGGCCGCCATTAATGCACCAATGACGAAGGTCAGCGAAATTACGCGGTCCGTGCTGATGCCCAGCAGGCTGGCCATTTTGAGATCTTCTGCGCAGGCACGGCAGGCGCGGCCCATGCGTGAATAACGGATGAACAACGTCAACGCCAGCATCGCAACAAACGTGACGACCCAGATAATCAGCTGCATGGTGCTGATGGTCGCCGCAAAGCCGTTGGTCTCTCCCAGTTTCCACTGGCCGGTAACCAGACTCGGTAAGGCAAGATCGCGTGAGCCCTGGGTCAGGCTGACGTAGTTTTGCAGAAAAATAGACATCCCGATGGCAGAAATCAGTGCAATCAGACGCTTGGAGTTACGCACCGGCTTATATGCCACGCGTTCAATACTCCAGCCATACGCACTGGAAATTACAATCGCCGCGATGAAACCGGCACCGATCAGCAACCAGCTGGCATCGATACCCATCATCATCAGGGCGGCGATAACGATAAAGGAGACATAACTGCCGATCATATACACCTCGCCGTGGGCGAAGTTAATCATGCCGATAATGCCGTAAACCATGGTGTAACCAATGGCAATCAGCGCATAAGTGCTGCCCAACGTGACACCGTTGAACATCTGCTGAATGAAATAGAGGAACTGCTCTGACATACCCTATCCTTATTAATCAAGGGTTTGATAACTTGTGCTGAGACTGCAACCCGGCGCCTCTTATAACAATAGACGCCGGGCAGAGTAATGCGCTGTTCTGAAACATAATGCCCAAAATCATTCGTGTTGCATCAAGGCGGCAACTGAATGAATCCCCGGGAGCTTACACAGGTAAGTGACCGGGGTGAATGAAGGCGGCCAACGCAGAGGCGGCGCGAAGGATGCCGGGCATTTATTTGATTGGGGTAGACGTGCCGTCTTTATGCCACTCGAAGATACCGAATTCGAATCCTTTCAGGTCACCTTTATCATCCCAGCTCAGCGGGCCCATTACGGTATCCACTGACGCTGATTTCAGATTTTTGGCGATATCAGCCGGTTCCATGCTGCCACTACGTTCCATACCGGTCGTCAGCGCCTGCAATGCGGCGTAAGTCGTCCAGACGAACGGACCGGTTGGATCCAGTTTCTTGGCTTTCAGCGCATCAACGATTGGCTGGTTGGCTGGAACCTGGTCATAGCGTTTTGGCAATGTCACCAGCATGCCTTCAGAGGCATCACCCGCGATGTTAGACAATGAAGAGTTGCCCACGCCTTCCGGGCCCATAAATTTCGCTGCCAGACCGGCTTGTTTTGACTGACGCAGGATCTGACCCATTTCCGGGTAATAACCGCCGAAATAAACGAAATCGACGTTTTCTTTTTTCAGACGCGCCACCAGTGTGGAGAAATCTTTGTCGCCTGCGGTTACGCCTTCAAAAAGAACAACGTTACCGCCACCTTTTTTCAGCGCGTCCTGTACGGAACGGGCCAGACCTTCGCCGTATTGCTGTTTATCATGCACAACAGCGATGCGTTTTGGTTTGATGGTATCGAGGATATATTTCGCTGCGGTCGGACCCTGATCGGAATCCAGACCGGTGGTGCGCATCACCATTTTATAACCACGGGTGGTCAGGTCAGCGTTGGTCGCCGCCGGAGTGATCATCAGCACGCCTTCATCTTCATAGATGTCCGAGGCAGGCTGAGTGGAAGAAGAACACAGGTGGCCGATAACATAACGGATACCGTCGTTAATCACTTTGTTGGCCACGGCAACAGCTTGTTTAGGGTCACAGGCATCGTCATATTCCACGCCAACCAGTTTATCGCCCTTCACTCCGCCTTTGGCGTTGATGTCAGCGATCGCCTGTTTTGCCCCCGTAAATTCCATGTCGCCGTACTGGGCAACCGGACCTGACATAGCACCCACGATGGCAACTTTGATGTCTTTTGCGAACGCCGCCTGACTCATTGCTAATGCGATACACCCTGCCAGCCAGATCTTACCCTTTGTTACTTTCATCCGATTACCCCGTTCATGTGTGTGTTGTGGTTTGCTCTTTGTTGCCTGTTCAAAACGTCATCACTTAGGAAATTTAGTATAAGTAATAACGAGTTACCGGCTTATTTCGTCTTATTTTCGAATAAGACTTTATAATTCATAACATTAAACAGGAATTTTCTTCTGCAAATCAAATGGCACAATCAGAAATATGAGGTGTAAACAGAATTTTATTTGGATGGAAAATCGGTTCCGTTTCAGACAATCAGTCGTTAACGCTGGCATTATTGATTAAAGCCAACATTTATCGCTTATACTCGGATCTCTAAAAAAGTTTTCACGCTGTTACTGTACAAAAAAAGTTACGCCCGATTTTTAGAAGGATCCGCTACACTGGCGTTCCCATTTTCTGACCTTCCGCATCATGAAATTAACTATCCAAAAACTGACGTCACTCAGCGCGCAGGACCTGATCGATCTGGCCAAAATCTGGCCGGCGCAAACTGTAAGTGACTGGCAAGCCAGCCTGCAAAATAACCGTGCGCTGTTCGCGGCCGTGTTTAATGAACGCATTCTGGGCGCAGTCAAAATCACGCTCAACGGCAATCAGGGTGAACTTCACGATCTGTTGGTACGGGACGTCACCCGCCGTCGTGGTGTCGGGTTGTATCTGATGGAGGACTTACAGGCGCAATTGCCACAGGTGAGGAGCTGGACGATGAAGGCTGATGATGACGCCGTTACCGCTGCCTTTATGCAGGCATGTGGTTTTGTGCGGGAAGAAGACGTCTGGAGAAAATCCTGAAGCACGGTGCGTTATCGCTGAATTTGAGGCATAAAAAAAGCGACCCGGAGGTCGCTTTTTTCGTTTTGCGCTACGTTGATCAGGCTTCGATCGCCATACGTAATTTCTTCATCGCGTTCTTTTCAAGCTGACGAACACGTTCTGCGGAAACACCGTATTTGTCGGCCAGTTCCTGCAGCGTCGATTTGTTATCGTCGTCTAACCAACGTGCACGGATGATATCCTGGCTGCGTTCGTCAAGACCTTCCATCGCATAGGAAAGTTTGTCGGTCGCGTCCTGATCCCAGTTATCTTCTTCGATGGTTTCTGCAAAGTCAGAACTCTTATCTTGCAGATAGAGCATCGGTGCCATCGCTGCGCCGTCACGTGGTTCATCATCCGGCGTCGGGTCAAACGTCATGTCCTGTGCGGCCATGCGTGATTCCATCTCCAGCACATCTTTACTGGTCACACCCAGTTCGCGGGCGACGTGCTCGACTTCGTCGTGACTGAACCAGCCCAGACGTTGTTTGTTTTTACGCAGGTTGAAGAAGAGCTTACGCTGCGCTTTAGTGGTTGCGACTTTCACGATGCGCCAGTTACGCAGCACATATTCGTGAATTTCCGCTTTGATCCAATGCACGGCAAAGGATACCAGACGCACACCGACTTCCGGATTAAAGCGACGTACCGCTTTCATCAGGCCAATGTTACCTTCCTGGATAAGGTCTGCCTGTGGCAAACCGTAGCCTGAATAGTTGCGGGCAATGTGAGCAACAAAGCGCAGGTGAGACAGGATCAGCTCTTTCGCTGCCTCCAGATCACCGTTGTAATGCAGCCGTTCAGCCAGCGCCCGCTCTTCCTCTGCGGTGAGCATAGGATAGGCATTGGCGGCCCGAACATAGGCTTCCAGGCTACCTTGGGGTACTAATGCTAAAGTGCGCATTTCTTTGGTCATTAAAGCCTCTCATGTATGACGTAATGCAGGTTTTATACCACGTTGCTGCGGGATGATACCGCGACATTGCTGGCCTTAAAGGCGACAACAAAGCAACGCCGAGCCCTTCATATTCGCTGCTCTACGACCACGAATTTTACATAAAGTTCACGGACAGATTCAACAGTCTAAAGACTGTAAGTGACAGACTGACTATTGGATAGTGAATTTGTGCCATTGCAGGGGAAGCAGGAAAATGATGTGGCTGACTGGCCTGAAACCGCTTCCCCCTGATACACAATGACTGAGCAGCAGGGGGACATTATAGCAAATTCTGACTACTGTGGTGTAAATCGCCGTAAATGTTGAACCGTCGCCAGCCAGGCGGCAATCCAGCCAATCATCGCGGAAACGATCAGCAGCAGCAGGCTTTCATCCCAGCCCAGACCGTGCAGGTCAAAGGTCGTGCCGAAGACTTGCGCAACCTGCGTCACCACGCTCTCAAGACGCAGTACCAGGACTTCCGAGAGGATCAGTGACAACAACGCGCCGGTGAAACCAAGCATCGCACCACCGTTGAGGAACGGTCGCAAAATGAAGCCATCGGTCGCACCGATAAGCTTCATGACGTTGATGGTGTCGCGCCGGCTGAAGATACTCAGTCGCACACTGTTACCAATGACGAGGAAGACCGCAATCACCATCAGGATGCCGATCATCGCCGCAATCTGTCCGACCAGACCGGTCAGCGCCGCGAGACGGGCAAACCAGCTGTCATCCATACGCACTTCATCCACGCCATGCACAGCCGCCACGCGGTCGCGCAAGGTGTTGAGTGTTGCGGCGTCCTGGAAATTCATTTTAGGCGTGATGATAGCCACGGCCGGCAACGGGTTTTGCTCCAGCATATCCATAGCGCCGCCAAAGCCTGACCAGTTGCGGAATTCACCCATCGCTTCTTCGCGGGACAGATAGTTAACTTTATCCACCCCTGCTTCCGTTTTCAGGGTTTTCACCACGTTTTCTGCGGCATCATCATCCAGTGCTTTGTCAAGATACACCGTCAGTTGTGGCGTCGGATACCACTGCTCTGCGGCCGTACTGACGTTCTTCCATACCAGATAACAGACACTCGGCAGCGTCAGGGAAATAGCGATCACCATCACCGTAAGCAGCGTTGCCAGCGGCTGACGCAACATGTCAGCCAGCGCATTCATCCACGCATAGCGCCACTGCTCGCGCCAGCCTCCCTGTAATGCTTTGCTTTTCGCAGCACGGGCGCTTTTTGCGGTTTTCGCCGGGTTCGGACTGTTTGCCATTAGTACACCCCTCCCGACATCCGCCCCTGACTCAGCGTCAGCGTGCGATAATTACGACGGGCAATCAGACCCACATCATGCGTCGCCATCAGCACGGTGACGCCGACACGGTTAAATTCTTCGAATAAACGCAAAATACCTTCTGATAGTTCACCGTCAAGGTTACCCGTCGGCTCATCCGCCAGCAGCACTGCAGGTTTGTTCACCACTGCGCGGGCAATACCCACACGCTGTTGTTCACCACCGGAAAGCTGGATCGGCAGGTTCTTCGCTTTATCCAGTAATCCGACTTTATCCAGTGCGGCCGACACGCGGCGACGAATATCTTCACTGCTGGCCCCGGAGATGATCAGCGGCATCGCCACGTTGTCATAGACCGTACGGTCCATCAGCAAATGGTGATCCTGAAAAATCATGCCGATCTGGCGACGCAAAAACGGCACTTCACTGGATTTCAGGCGGCTGATATCATGACCGCCAAACAAAATATGTCCGGCACTCGGTCGCTCAATACCGCAAATCAGCTTCAGCAGGGTACTTTTACCCGCGCCAGAGTGTCCGGTCAGAAATGCCATTTCCGCTTGCTGGATGTGAAAGTTGACGCCCTGAAGCGCCTGTCGTCCGCCCAGATAAGCTTTACTGACCTGTTCAAAGCGAATCATCCGTATTAATCCTCTCGGGCAAAAAGTGCCTCAATAAAATCGTCTGCCTTAAAAGGCCTTAAATCTTCGATACCTTCACCGACACCAATGTAGCGGATCGGAATGCTGAACTGATCAGCGATGGCAAAGATCACGCCGCCTTTTGCGGTGCCATCCAGTTTAGTCAGCGTTATTCCGGTCAGTCCGACGGCTTCGTTGAATAATTTGGCCTGACTGACCGCGTTCTGGCCGGTGCTGGCGTCGAGCGTCAGCATAACTTCATGCGGTGCATCTTCGTCGAGTTTCTTCATCACCCGGACGATTTTCTTCAGTTCTTCCATCAGGTGCGCTTTGTTTTGCAAACGGCCTGCGGTATCGGCGATCAGTACGTCGATATTGCGGGCTTTCGCCGCCTGAATGGCATCGAAAATGACGGAGGCGGAATCGGCACCGGTATGCTGCGCAATCACCGGGATCTTGTTACGCTGACCCCAGACTTGCAACTGCTCAACGGCCGCCGCACGGAAGGTATCGCCTGCCGCCAGCATCACAGATTTACCCTGTGCTTCAAACTGGCGCGCCATTTTACCGATGGTGGTGGTTTTACCGACACCGTTCACACCCACCATCAGAATGACATACGGGGTTTTGCCGCTGACATCCAGTGGCTCGTCAACTTTTGCCAGTATTTCGGACATTTCTTCCTTCAGCTTGCCGTACAGCGCATCGGCGTCTTTCAGTTGCTTACGCGAGGCATGTTCTGTCAGTGAAGTGATGATTTTACGGGTAGTTTCGACGCCAACGTCGGCAATCAGCAGCTGTTCTTCCAGCTCCTCAAACAGATCGTCATCGATTTTCTTACCACGGAACAGGCTGACAAAACCGGAGCCCAGATTCTGCTTCGTTTTGACCAGGCTGCGTTTAAGACGGGCGAAGAAACCTTCTTTAGTCGGGCGTTCCTGTTCAGTTTCACCGGCAGGCAGGACGACGATAGGATCCAACGCCACAGGCAGCGGTTCGTCTACCGCCGCGTTATCGTCAACAGAATCAAGGGTATCCTGACGCTGGTCTTCCGCAATCTCTTCTGCCGATTCAACAAACTCATCTTCAATGACTTTTTCTTCAACAACCTCAGGCTGCGCGGCAACCTGTTCGGTGATGTGAACAATTTCTTGTGCCAGTTCAGCCGAGGCCTGTTCGCGAACCGGTTCCGGTTCAGCTTCCGGCTCTGTCAGCGGCTCAGGCTCAATTTCAGGTTCCGGTTCGATTTCCGGCGCGGGTCCGACTTCCGGTTCTGGTTCAACAACTGGCTCACGTTCAACCGGAACACCCGGTTCTTCAGCAACGGCTGACTCTTCATGCTCAGGCACGGACGCCGGTTGTTCTTCGACAACGGACTGTGCGTCGCGTGTTTCTTCCTTCTGCTGCTCTTCTTCCTGACGGCCACGACCGAACCAGGAGAAGAAACCGCGTTTTTTATCTTTTGCCATTTTACAACGTCACTCCTCGCCGTTAATGACTGGCGAACGGATTATTAATAGGGTTATGGTCAGGCAGTCTATCACTTTCCCCTGCAGGCAACACGCCCGCGTATTGAATTCCGCTGGTTTTTCAATCGACAATGTTAAACATTTGCCCATTGCCCACACACCGGTAGAATAGCCCTCCAAACGATAAGTAACGAAGCCTGACGGCTTTGGATGACACAAGCGAACTATGGCAAAAAAACCCAACACGCCCGCCGCAGGCCAGATCCGAATTATTGGCGGACAATGGCGCGGACGCAAACTTCCGGTTCCCCACAGCCCGGGGTTGCGACCGACCACCGATCGCGTACGTGAAACGCTGTTCAACTGGCTGGCGCCGGTTTTGCAGGGTGCGCATTGTCTGGACTGCTTTGCAGGCAGTGGCGCACTCGGTCTGGAGGCATTGTCCCGCTATGCGGCCAGCGCAACACTGCTGGAGTTTGAACGGCCGGTTGCACAACAGTTAGAGAAAAACCTGGCGCTGCTAAACGCCGGTGATGCGAAAGTATTTAACGTCAATACATTGAACTGGCTGGCAAAAACCGGAAATGCTTTTGACGTGGTTTTCCTCGATCCGCCTTTCCGCAAAGGCATTCTGCAAGACACCCTGAACCTGCTGGAGCACAACCAGTGGCTGGCTGACGAAGCCTGGATTTATGTCGAAACAGAAGCCGAACATGACACTCTGGATGTGCCTGCCAGCTGGCGGTTACACCGTGAGAAAGTCGCCGGACAAGTTGCTTATCGCCTCTACCATCGCGATGTGACGCCTGAAACCGGCTCACCAGAACAGGAGCAGTAAGATGTTGATCAATATTGGTCGGTTGTTGATGTTATGTATTTGGGTGTTTCTGGCGTTTAACCTGATCCACCCGTTCCCTAAGCCGATCAAATACTTTCTGGACGTGGCGATTGTGTTCATGTTCTTCATGCATGGTTTGCAGGTAATGCTGCTTAAAGCCACGCAGGGCAAGGAAAAAGACACCATCGGCCCGTGGCTGCAAACCCGCATCTTCCTGTTCGGCGTCTTCGAACTGATGGCTTGGCAGAAAAAACAGCCGCCGCTGCCAGCTAAAAAGTAATCCCCGCTTTTACGGCGCGCCCTGCGCCGTAAATTCCTCTCATCCTGAACCCACATACATCAGACCTGCCGTTACGGGGATTTCTGATTGTCGCCGCCATGCTCTCTCTCCTACACTGAAAGCAAGTCCGGGAAAACAGGATGCGTTTTTCTGAAGGCAGACCCTGACATCGGTTTTTATGTTCTGTGCTGAAATATAAAAGGATAAACAATGAGTTGGCCATTCCTCGCTGTATTTTTCTCCGGCTGGTTATTCGTTGATGCCAGCTATCGCGGCCCGCGCTGGCAGCGCTGGGTCTTTAAACCCGTCACCCTGTTATTGCTCCTTTTGCTTGCCTGGCAGGCACCGACACTCAACGTTTACAGCTATCTGATCCTGCTGGGTCTGGCGGCGACGCTGGTGGCTGACGGCCTGTTACTGTTGCCTGAAGAACGCTTTATGTATGCCATCGGTGCGTTCTTCCTGTCGCATCTGCTGTATACGCTGAGTTTTGCCAGCCAGATGACCATCACTTTCTTCTGGCCGCTACCGCTGACGTTGCTGATCCTCGGTGCAATACTTCTTGCCGTGATCTGGACGCGGCTGGCTGAACTGCGTTGGCCAGTGACCACTTACATCGCCATGACCCTGCTGATGGTCTGGCTGGCGGGCGAACAGTATTTCGCACGCAGCACCGACATGGCGTTTTCGTTATTCTGCGGCGCGGCGCTGTTACTACTGGGAAATATTCTCTGGCTGGTCAGCCGTTACCGCTTTACCTTCCGCGCCGCTGACGCGCTGGTTGCCGCCTGTTATTTTGGCGGGCACTTCCTGATCGTCCGGTCGCTATACCTGTAAAATATCCCGCCGCGGAACCGTTCTGGTTCCGCTGATAAAATACTTGTTGACCTTAGAGCTGACTCCAGGGTTTACACTGGGAGTCATTCCACTCGGTTCCAAACCGGAGGCTTTATGATCCCACTGCAAAAAAACAACGGCTGTAGCTGCGGATGTCAGGGCAAACGTGCGCCTGCACTGCGTATCAACAAAATCGGCGCTATTGCACAGCCGGGCACCCATCCGGCAGGTTGCTGTAGCGAAAAAGCCACGCTGGCGGTTTCTGCCTGCGCCACGACAGACAGTTGCTGTGCGCCAAAAACAGGTGAGCACTCACACACATCAGACGGCAGCGGCACTGAAGGCTCGCCGGGTGAAGATGACCCCGGAGTACCGCTTTCCGGCAGTCAGCAATACAGCTGGAAGGTGGAAGGCATGGATTGCCCGGCCTGTGCCCGGAAAATTGAAAAAGCGGTTTCCGGCATTCATGGCATCAACCGCGCCAAAGTCTTGTTCGCCACCGAAAAGCTGGTGATTGATGCCGGTTTTGATATCACCCGGAACGTACAGAATGCCGTCACCGCCGCAGGTTTTACCCTGCAATCGCTCGACAAGCCACACAGTAAACCTGCCGCTGAACCTTCCCGTTTCCAGGAAGCGCTGCCTCTGATCGCGCTGTCGGCGCTAATGTTGCTGAGCTGGATTCTCGACCATATCAATCCGCAGGCTGGCAAAATCGCGTTTATCGCCACGACGCTGGTCGGGCTATGGCCGGTACTGCGACAGGCGATTCGCCAGACACGGGCCGGTTCGCCATTCGCCATCGAAACGCTGATGAGTATCGCCGCGCTCGGTGCACTGTTTATCGGGGCTACGGCCGAGGCGGCCATGGTTCTGCTGCTATTTATGGTGGGTGAACGCCTGGAGGCTTTTGCATCCGGCCGTGCACGCAGCGGGGTAAAAGCGCTGATGGCGCTGATCCCGGATACCGCCGTCCGTATTGTGAATGGTCAATCGGAAACCGTGCCGGTCAGCCGTTTGCGTCCCGGCGATATCATTGAAATCGCGGCAGGTGCACGCCTGCCTGCCGACGCCGTTTTACAAAGCGCCGCCAGTTTCGACGAAAGCGCGCTGACCGGTGAATCAGTGCCTGTAGATCATCTGCCCGGTGAAAAAGTACCGGCGGGCAGCCTGTGTGTTGACCGGCTGGCACGCCTCGAAGTGGCTTCCGCACCGGGCAGCAGCGCCATCGACCGCATCCTGCAACTGATTGAAGAAGCCGATGAACGCCGTGCGCCAATCGAGCGTTTCCTTGATACCTTCAGCCGCTATTACACACCGGTCATTATGCTGATGTCGTTGCTGGTGATTATCGTTCCCCCGCTGGCAATGGGGCTGTCGTGGGAGACCTGGATTTACCGCGGGCTGACACTGCTGCTGATTGGCTGCCCGTGTGCGCTGGTGATTTCAACACCTGCCGCCATTACGTCCGGACTGGCAGCGGCCACGCGTCAGGGCGCATTAATTAAAGGGGGTGCAGCGCTTGAGCAACTGGCGCTGATTCAAACCGTTGCGCTGGATAAAACCGGTACGCTAACTGAAGGCAAACCTGAAATCACGAAGATTTTACCGCTGAACGGCGCCAGCGAAGGCGAGGTATTAAGTCTGGCATCTGCGGTAGAAGAAGGTTCGCATCACCCGCTGGCGCAGGCGATTCTGACCCGCGCAAAAACCAGTAATCCGCTACCGCTCACGGCGCAGGATCGCCGGGCCCTGGCCGGTGCCGGCGTCGAGGGTGTGGTCGCAGGCCGTAAAATTCAGGTGCTGGCCCCGAAAAGTGTCACGCCAAACGGCCTGACGCCGGAAACCTTTGTGCAAATTGCTGACTGGGAATCCACAGGAAAAACCGTCGTCGTGGTATTACAGGAAGGGAATGCGATCGGGCTGATCGCCATGCAGGATCGTCTGCGTGATGACGCGGCCGACGCATTGCAGAAACTCAAAGCACTGGGCGTGTCCGCCGTCATGCTGACCGGCGATAATCCGCGCGCGGCAAAAACCATCGCGGACCGCCTGGGTATTGATTTTCGTGCGGGTCTGCTGCCTGCCGATAAAGTTTCGGCGGTCACCGCGCTGAATGCACAGAAACCGGTCGCCATGGTCGGTGACGGGATTAACGATGCGCCTGCCATGAAAGCGGCGACAATCGGTATTGCGATGGGAAGTGGGACGGATGTCGCGCTGGAAACGGCGGATGCCGCGCTGACGCACAACCGCCTGAGCGGACTGGCGCAGATGATCAGTCTTTCACGCGCCACGCGGGCGAATATCCGCCAGAACATTACGATAGCGCTGGGGCTGAAAGCGATTTTCCTGGTGACCACGCTGATGGGTCTGACCGGATTGTGGCTGGCAGTGCTGGCGGACTCCGGTGCAACAGCGCTGGTGACCGCCAATGCGCTGCGGCTGTTGCGCAATAAATCGAAATAAACCACACGGGCTGAGCCATCAGCCCTGTTTTTCCCTCAACCCTTTGCACAGTAAATAACGATACGGCTGATTATCGGTATCAGATGCTAATAACGTGTGTTCCATAAAACGGCAGAAACCGGGAATATCGCGGGTCGTTGCCGGATCATCGGCGATAATCAGCAGTGTTTCGCCATCTTTCATGGTGCGTACCACTTTGCGAACCATCATCACAGGTTCCGGACAGCGCAAGCCCAGCGCATCAAGCTGATGGTCGGGATTGATAAAGGGATCGGTCATTTCGTTTCTCTACACTTCTTTGGGCGCAGCAAAGCCTCATAGTTTAACCCGCTGGATTTCACACGCAACAGACAGAGCTCATTGCGCTAAAATTAACCGCCGGCCCTGTTGCGCAAACGGTGCGCAAACAGTTACTATGCGCGCCGCAAACAGCTAACGCCCCTGCGGTTTCAAGAATGCAGGGTATTTGGGTTCCCTCACCCCAATCAACTAAAAAGGTCACATATATGTACTCCTTTACTGCTCAGCAGCGGTTCTCCGCGCTGATATGGCTTTCGCTATTCCACATTGCCATCATCACCTCAAGTAACTATCTGGTTCAGCTGCCCGTTTCCATCTTTGGTTTTCATACCACCTGGGGCGCGTTCACTTTTCCGTTTATTTTTCTGGCCACCGATCTGACTGTCCGCATCTTTGGTGCACCGCTGGCACGACGGATTATTCTGTCCGTGATGGTGCCCGCACTGGCCATTTCCTATGTCATCTCAGCGTTATTCTTTGAAGCGCAATGGCAGGGCATGGGAGCGCTCAACAGCCTGAATATCATGGTTGCCCGTATCGCCACCGCCAGTTTTATGGCGTATGTGCTGGGGCAAATTCTCGATGTTCACGTGTTTAACCGCCTGCGCCAGAACCGCCGCTGGTGGATAGCGCCGGTCGCCTCAATGTTCCTCGGCAATATCAGCGACACGCTGTCCTTCTTCTTCATCGCCTTCTACAAAAGCAGCGATGCCTTTATGGCTCAGCACTGGGTAGAAATCGCGATGGTGGATTACACGTTCAAAGTCCTGATCTGTCTGGTGTTCTTCCTGCCGATGTACGGCATGCTGCTCAACATGCTGCTTAAACGTTTGTCAGCAAAGGGAAACACTCCGCATTCTGCCGTCAGCGTGCATTAAACCCGGTCGCCGGTAAGACACAAATCGCGCCATAATCTGACTTGCATTTGTGGCCTGAATAGGTTGCCATAAAGGCTGTTAAGTCAACATGTAAGCCTGGTGAACAGGCCACTTAAGGAAGCCCGATGCGTAATATCGCGAAAATGATGGGAATGGCAGTACTGATCGCCGGTCTGGCTGCGTGTGACGGTAAGTCGACCGATGCACCGGCCACAGATAAAGGTGCACCGGCGGCCGCAGCGGCGGCGGCGACCACACCAGTCAGCCTGCTGGATGGCAAAGTCACCTTCTCCCTGCCGCAGGGGATGAGCGATCAGAGTGGTAAGCTGGGTACTCAGGCCAATAATATGCACGTGTATGCAGACAGTACCGGCCAGAAAGCAGTGATCGTCATTTTGGGAGATAACACCCCCGAATCACTGGACGTTCTGGCGGGTCGTTTACAGGATCAGCAAAAAGCGCGTGATACCAATCTGCAGGTCGTCACTAATAAATCTATTCAGGTGAACGGCCAGACGTTGCAGCAATACGACAGCGTGATCACTTCTGCCGGTCAGAAAGCCTATTCGTCTATCGTTTTGGGCAAGGTCGACAGCCATTTGCTGACCCTGCAAATTACCCTGCCTGCGGATAATCAGCAGCAGGCACAAACCGATGCAGAAGCCATTATCAGTACCCTGAAAATTCAATAAATTCAGGGGTGATGGAAATATCAGGCGGGGCTCAGGCTCCGCCTTTTTTGCTTTGTGCTGTTACCCAATCTCACAACCCCGCCCGATTGTAATAAAAATGTAACATTTCCGTCATAAATCACAGTCCGTTTGTGCGCGAATAGCTAACATGATGTTCGTTATAGAACACATTGGCCCAGCCATTTCCCCATGGCTCATGATGAGTCGGACCTGATTTATGCCATCGGAGGCATGTATGCTCAGTATCTTTAAACCCGCGCCCCACAAAGCTCCTGTTGATGAGACTCACGTCGATCCGCTGTACCGCCGCCTCCGCTGGCAAATATTTATGGGGATTTTCTTCGGTTATGCGGCCTACTATCTGGTGCGCAAAAACTTCGCACTGGCGATGCCTTATCTGATTGATCAGGGCTTCTCACGGGGTGACCTTGGTTTTGCGTTGTCCGGGATTTCCATCGCCTACGGCATCTCAAAATTCATCATGGGTTCGGTGTCGGATCGTTCGAATCCGCGCGTCTTTCTGCCTGCTGGCCTGATCCTGGCCGCCGCAGTGATGTTATTCATGGGCTTCGTGCCGTGGGCAACGTCAAGCATCGCCATCATGTTTGTCTTGCTGTTTCTGTGCGGATGGTTCCAGGGAATGGGATGGCCACCGTGCGGACGTACTATGGTGCACTGGTGGTCACAGAAAGAACGCGGTGGCGTGGTATCGGTATGGAACTGCGCACATAACGTCGGCGGCGGCATTCCTCCGCTGCTGTTTCTGCTGGGTATGGCGTGGTTTAACGACTGGCATGCGGCGCTGTATATGCCTGCTTTCGGCGCCATCTTGCTGGCGGTATTTGCCTTCATGACCATGCGCGATACGCCGCAGTCCTGCGGTCTGCCGCCGATTGAAGAATACAAAAACGATTACCCGCCGGACTATGTAAAAGAATCTGCTGAGCAGGAACTGACGGCGAAGCAGATTTTCATGCAATACGTTTTGCCGAATAAATTGCTGTGGTACATCGCGCTGGCCAATGTCTTTGTCTATTTGCTGCGTTACGGCATTCTGGACTGGTCGCCGACGTATCTGAAGGAAGTGAAGCACTTCGCGCTAGATAAATCTTCCTGGACGTATTTCCTTTATGAATACGCAGGCATTCCCGGCACCCTGTTGTGCGGCTGGATGTCGGACAAAGTCTTCAAAAGTAATCGAGGCGCAACCGGCGTGTTCTTTATGGTGCTGGTCACCCTCGCGACCGTGGTGTACTGGCTCAATCCGGTCGGCAATCCGGGCATTGATATGGCCTGTATGATCACCATCGGCTTCCTGATTTACGGGCCGGTAATGCTGATTGGTTTACATGCGCTGGAACTGGCACCGAAGAAAGCAGCCGGCACCGCCGCCGGCTTTACCGGACTGTTTGGATATCTTGGCGGCTCGGTCGCGGCCAGCGCCATTGTGGGTTATACCGTGGATTACTTTGGCTGGGACGGCGGTTTTATCGTGATGATTGCCGGTTGTGTGCTGGCCGTTATTCTGCTGCTACTGACCATGCTCAGTGAAAACAAACATAAGGCGCAGCTGGCAAAAAGTGCCTGATATTGGGTTTATCTTCGTCGAAAGGCACCGAAAAGTGCCTTTTTTACGCGCCATCCGGGAGAATGCGCTTGCCCGTTTCATCAAACAATAAAATGCTGGCGGCATTAAACCCGAACCTGAGTGGCGTATTTTTAGCAAAGGAGAGCTGTTTCGATGACTTCATTTTCAGGATATGTTCGCCAAAGCGCGCATAGACCAGCGTGGAATCACCCTGCAATTCAGTGAAAACAACCAAAACCTCAAACGCGTGATCTGTCACTTCATTCAGGCGAAGCAGCTCGGGGCGGATCGCCAGCGATACTGCTTGCCCTTCCCGGACAGCCGTGAATTTATCGCCCAGCGGGAATATCGGCTGGCCCTGAATACTCAGTTGTCGATCAATGACCTGCGCCGGGATTACATTGATTTTCGGCGTACCAATAAAACCGGCGACGAACAGACTGCCCGGGCAATTATAGAGTTCAACCGGCGTGCCGGTTTGCTCAATGTGTCCCTGGTTCAGCACCACAATCCGGTCCGCCAGCGTCATCGCCTCGACCTGATCGTGGGTCACGTAAATCATGGTGTTTTTCAGGCGGGCATGAAGCTGACTGATTTCCTGACGCATCTGCACACGCAGTGCCGCATCAAGATTCGAAAGTGGTTCATCAAACAAAAACACTTTCGGCTGCTGAACAATGGCACGCCCGATGGCAACACGCTGACGCTGCCCGCCGGAAAGATTTTGCGGCAACCGGTCCAGCATGTCATCCAGCCGCAGAATCAGTGCCGCTTCGCTTATGCGCCGGGTGATTTCTTCCGGCGGCGTACGGATATTCTTCAGACCAAATGCCAGGTTCTGCCTGACGGTCATGTGTGGATAGAGTGCGTAGGACTGAAATACCATCGACAGACCGCGCTTTCCGGCGGGCAAATCCGTCACATCGGTTTTTTCAATGTGGATAGTCCCGCCGCTCAGCGTATCCAACCCGGCAATCATACGCAGTAACGTTGATTTACCGCAGCCTGAAGGACCGACAAGCACCAGAAACTCACCGGAATGGATCTCCAGAGACAAATCGGGGATCACGACCGTTTTGTCATAATATTTTTGGATATTTTTTAGCGTTAAGGCTGACATAACGTTGTCCTTTGTAACAAACAAACGGGCGGTTACGCCCCGGCAAGGGCGAGGAGTTTCCCGGTGATTTCAGCTAACAGCGCGTTAGATTGTCGGGTTTCTACGTTGAGCCGCAGGAGCGGCTCGGTATTGGAACAGCGTAAATTAAACCGCCAGTTATCAAATTCCATACTCAGCCCGTCGGTCAGACGGGTGCTCAGCGCCTGGTGTTGGTAATGGTCGCGGACACGGCGGATGGCCTCAGCGGGCTGACTGACTGAGATGTTCATTTCGCCGGATACCGGAAAAAGGGCTTTACGGGCAGCAACCAGCCCGGACATTTTCTGACGACTCTGGCTGAGATGTTGTAATACCAGTAAAGCCGGGATCATTCCGCTGTCGCAGTAGCCGAAATCCCGGAAATAGTGATGGGCGCTCATTTCTCCGCCATAAATAGCGTTTTCACTGCGCATTCTTTCTTTGATAAAGGCGTGGCCAGTTTTGGTTTCGATGGCGATGCCATGACTGGCATTGATAATGTCGCGGGTATTCCAGACCAGACGCGGATCATGAAGGATTTTTTCGCCAGGCGAACGTTGCAAAAATAACGCGGCCAGTAATCCTACAATGTAGTACGCCTCAACATAATCACCCCGTTCATCAAAGATAAAGCAGCGGTCAAAATCACCATCCCAGGCAATGCCTAAATCTGCCCGATGCGCGAGCACCGCATCGCGCGTCGCCAGCCGGTTTTCCGGCAGCATCGGGTTGGGAATACCGTGGGGAAAAGTGCCGTCCGGCTCATGATGAATTTTTATCAGATTCAGGGGAATACTGCGTGCCCGAAAGGCATTTTCCAGCGCATCCAGCGTCGGGCCCGCCGCACCGTTACCGGCATTAACCACCACCCGCAGCGGCCGTCCGAAGGGTAAGGTTAAATAGCTAAGCAGATGATCCAGATAAGCGCTCCGGTTTGAGCGCTGTTGATACGAACCGGGCTGCGCCACCGTCGAAAACAGGTGATTTTCAGCCAGCGCCTGAATATCCTTTAACCCGCTGTCGCTGCTGACCGGCCTCGCCTCCCTGCCCACGATTTTCATGCCGTTATAGTTGTCCGGGTTATGACTGGCGGTAATCTCGATCCCGCCGTCCGCCTGTAAAGAACGGGTGGCAAAATACACCTCTTCACTGCCGGTCATGCCGATATCAATCACGTCCGTGCCCTGATCCATGAGTCCACGCGCAACAGCCAGCTTGAGAGCGGACGACGTCAGACGAATATCACTGCCCAGCACGACCCGCTGCGGGCGGTAAAAAAGGGCAAATGCGCCGCCGATACGATAAGCAATATCGTCATTAAGTTCGGTGCCCAGTACGCCACGAATATCATAAGCTTTAAAACAATTTAATAAGACCATATTTCATCCTGAAAATTGACATCAGTACTTTCGACTTCATGGCGAGCCCCTAAATATCAGGTTGAGCCACGTATAATGAGGGTAAATTCGAGATCGTAGTGAATATTCGGTTTTCCTTCTAATAACAGGCCAGCGGCTACTTCTCCTTTTTTAACAGGATCCTGAGAAATGGTGGTGAGGGCAATTTCATTTCCGGCTCGCGGGATATTATCGAAACCGGTAATGGCGATATCCTGTGGAACCGTTAATCCTGTTTTCCGACAGTAATTCGCCGCGCCTTGTGCAAACCGATCCGACAGGCAAATCAGCGCGGTAATTTCCGGATTACGGGTAAGTAATGCCTTTGCGGCAATTTCACCAAATTCCTCATGGTGACTTGTCTCACAAAGAAAACATTTATTCAGATTTATATTTCCGGCATGGAAAGTCTCCACACAGGCGTTTACCCGGGTGATCATGACGTCATTATCACCGGAAACAGGAACGGTCAGCGGCTTTATTCCTTTACGCCCCTGCAAGGACGGAAAGGAAATAATACCAAATTCGCGGTGCCCTTTTTCCAGCAGGTGATGACAGATTTCATGCATCGCCTTGCGGTTATCAATCGATACACTGCTGTGCGGCGGAATGCGAAAATCTGTTGTCACCACCGGCACCTTTTTCGCCAGCGCCTTGACGATGATCTGATCATTAATATGCGTAGCATTAAGTATGTAGCCATCGACTGCCGTGTTAATGGCACTGATCTGCGGGCCCTGCTTATTATGCAAAGGGATCAGGATGAGGCTGACACCTTCTTTGTCACATTTTGCGGCGATACCCTGCATCAGCTGCACGTCATGACTGTCGGTAAACACGTAACTGAGCGTGTCGTTAAAGATAATGCCAATCGCATTCGATTTACCGGTACGTAATGCCCGCCCCACATTATCCGGGCCATAAAAATTAACCGAGTGAGCATAATCTATAATTCGTTTTTTTAATGATTCTGATAATTTCCCCGGATTATTAAAGGCATTCGACACCGTCGTGTGTGTTACGCCTAATTCCCTGGCAATGGACTTCAGTGTTATCTTACTCAGCGTGAATACTCCCTGATGCTTAAATAATACAGTAAAAAATCAACTGCAGTATTAATCGCCTATAGTTAGTCATAAGAAAATGTGTTTTGCAATGAATATAAAAATAAAGTTTAACGTTAAACAAAACCATTTGTGTGACGACAATAACATTTATAACCCAATTTTACATGCTAGCGTTTAAATAGACATTCACTCATAAAATAATAA